>NZ_VMBJ01000008.1:24936-121509 GCF_010608305.1 Stenotrophomonas sp. AS012628
GGATGGCAGTTCGCACCGCCAGGATGGCAGTTCGCACCGCCAGGATGGCAGTTCGCAACCGCCAGAACAGAAAACGGCCCGGGTTTTTCCCCGGGCCGTTATCATTCATCTCACACCGTCCCGATCACTCGATCGGCTGGTCCAGCATCAACTGGCGTGCGAAGCGCACCGGCGGTGCGCCGTAGGACAGCACCTGGTCGTGGTAGGCCTTCAGGTTGAACTTGTCGCCCAGCTTCTCCTGCACCGCCTTGCGGGTGTCGAAGTGTTCCTGCGCACCAACGAAGTAGGTCGGCAGCTGCGCCGAGGTCAGCTGTGCGCGCACCCACTTGCCCGAGGCTTCGCTTTCCTGCTGGAACGCATCGTGGGTCATCAGGTGCATCGCCTTCTCGCGATCCCAGTTGTCCACGTGCACGCCCTGGTCGAGGATTGCGTTGGAGATCGTGCGCAGGTAGAACTTGAGCTGCACCAGGTGGAACAGCGGGTCGTTGTTGAGGTAACCCTGCTCCTGCATCATGCGCTCGGTGTAGACCGCCCAGCCCTCGGCGAACAGGCCCGAACGCAGTACCGCACGCAGGGTGGAGGGGAACTTGGCCGAATGCCAGCCTTCCAGGTAATGACCCGGAGTACCTTCATGAATGCTCAGCAGGTGGATCATGCGCGAGTTGTACTCACGCAGGAACGAGTCGACCTGCTTGTCGTTCCAGTCGTCCGGAATCGGCGACACGGCGTAGAAGGTCTTCAGGTTCTTGTCCAGCGGGCCCGGTGAATCGCAGTAGGCCACGGCCACGCCGCGCTGGAATTCCGGCATCAGGATGATGTCCACCGGCGCATCGGGCAGCGTCATCAGGTCGTGCTCGCGCACGAACGCGGTGGACTGCTCCAGTGCGGCCTTGGCATCGTCGACCACCTTGTCGCGCGCCGGCTTGTCGGCGTAGGCCAGTTCCAGCGCGGCCTCGATCGCCTTCTGCTGCTGCTCGTCGGTCGGCTGCGCCGGCATTTCCGGCGCACCCGGCTTGTCCTTCAGCACGGTCTGCGCGATGCCGTACATGTCTTCGCGCACGCGCTTGAGTTCGGCACGTGCACGCTCACCGATCTCCTGGCGCGACAGCGACGAGCTCAGCGCGAACTTCAGCTTCTGGTCGTACTTTTCCGCACCGATGCGGAAATCGCCCTTTGCGTTCGGCACCAGGGTCTTGTCCAGCCAGGTCTGCTGCTCGTCCACCGCCTTCTTCAGGCCGTCGATGGCGGCCTGCAGGCGCTGCTGGTCGGCCTGTGGCAGTTCACCGATGTGTGGGGTGATGAAGGTATCGACGATGCTGAGGATGCCCTTGTTCTGCTTGGCCACCGTCTCTGCATGGATCTTCGGCACGCGGGCTGGATCCAGGTTCTCACGTGCCTGGGCGAAGATCGCCGGCAGCTTTTCCATGCGCGCGGTCGCCGACTTCAGGCGCTCCGGCAGCGGCGCGAACTCGCGGGCCATCAGGCCGTAGATCGCGCTGCCGGCGATGCCGTTGTACAGCTGCGGGTCCCACTTGCCGGACTGCAGCACTTCGGCGTTCCAGATTTCCGACTGCAGCTGGTTGCGCAGGATCGCCGCGTCCACCTGGTTCTCGCGGCCCAGCTTGGCCACCTCGATCTTGTCCAGTTCGCCCAGCAGCGCCTTGTAGGCGGCCACGGTCTTCTGCTGGCCGGCGGCACTCAGGTCGTCCAGTTCGCTGTCGTAGCGGTGGTCGCCGATCTGGGTGGCGCTGACCGGCGACAGCTGCATCCAGGTGTCCAGGGCGCGCTTGGACAGATCGGCGAAGGCGGCATCGACCGCTGCGTTACCGGCCTGCTGGCTGGCGGCCGGGGTGGAACCGTTGGTCGGGGCGTCGGCCGGCTGGCAACCGGCGAGGGCGGCGACCAGGGCGAGGGCAAGAAGATGCGGGCGCATCGGCGTTCCTGTACAGGGTCAAACCCCGAGCATAGGGCCCCGGGGCTGCTTTGTCCCCGTGCCATAGGATTACCATGGGCGCAGACACGGACCCTCCAACGGAGCGCAGGACATGGAATACCAAGGAAGCTGCCATTGCGGCAGGATCGCATTCACCGTACAGGCCGGGGCGCCGATCAGCGACGTCATCGACTGCAACTGCTCGATGTGCCGCCGCCGCGGCAGCCTGCTGTGGTTTGCCCCGCGCGAGGCGTTCCAGTTGGCCACCGATCCGGCGGACGTGGCCACCTATCATTTCAACAAGGCCCATATCGATCATCACCATTGCCGTGAGTGCGGTGTCGCGCCCTACAGCGAAGCGGTGGACCCGCGCACCGGCACGCCGATGGTGGCGGTGAACGTGCGCTGCGTACCGCAGGTGGATCTGGGCACGCTGGCGGTGACTTCCTATGACGGAGCTGCACTGTGAGGCCGATGCGCGCGTGGACGCGCACGATCGCAGTGCCGGTGCTGCTGTTGGCACTGGCAGCCTGTGCCAAGAACGGTGAGCGCGCGGCAGAGGCGGGCGCCACCGCAGCCGACGCCGCTGTTGCTTCACCGGAAGGCGCATTCCTCGCCTACGAACACGACGTGCAGGTGCAGCTGGAAGCGGCGCAGATCGGACCCCGCATCCAGCAGGTGGCGCAGGCCTGCCAGAGCGCGAAGTTCGGTGACTGTGCGGTGCTGCAGGTCGACCAGCGCAGTGCCGAGCAGCCCAGCGGCGAGGTCAAGGTACGCATCGCTCCGAAGGGCACTGAGCCCTTGATCGCGTTGGCCGGTGAGGGAGGCACGCTGCAGTCGCGCAACACGCGCGCCGAGGACCTCGCTCAGGCGGTGGCCGATACGGCACTGACCAAGGCACGGCTGGAGAAGGAACACGCGCGGCTGCTGTCCTACCAGGACCGCAAGGACCTGAAGATCGAGGACCTGATGGCGATCACCACGCGCCTGTCCGAGATCGAAGCCGGCGTCGAACAGGCCAACAAGGATTCAGCGCAGCAACGTCGACGCATCGATACCCAGCTGGTGACGATCCATTTCGACACCACCTCGGGCCAACGCAGCCGCAGCGAAATCGGTGAGGCGCTGAGCGAGTCGGGCAGCATCCTCAGCACCAGCGTGGCGTTCCTGATCCGCGCGGTTGCCGCGCTGCTGCCGGTGGCGGTGCTGGCCTTGATCGCGGCCTGGGGTGTGCGGGCGTGGTGGCGTCGCCGTCGTCGCAAGCTACCCCCCAACCTCTGAGGTGAAGGCTGATGCCGGTAGCCTGCCGGCATCAGCCCTCGTCGGTCTCGTACTCGACGAACACATCCAGTTCCAGGGCCAGCTCCTGCACCGCATCGCGCACCTTCTGCGCGGTGCTTTCATTGCCGACTTCCACTTCCAGCTCGTGGATGCCCGGGCCGATGTCATCGGACAGCCCGGCCGAACTGGAATCGTCGTCGTCCATGTGCGGCATCAGGTCGTCGGTTTCCTCGACATGTTCGATGCCGTCCAGGCCGAGCAGCAGGTCGCTGATGGCGCGGGCGTCGTCTTCGGTTCCGGTGATGCGCAGTCGCAGCATGGCCATGGCATAGGTACGTTGTGGGTTCGCCAGCAGCCTAGCCAGCGTGAAGCAAAGAGCGGGTGAGGGCGCAGTCAGGCGCGTGTGGCCGGGCGCCCGAGCAGGCTGTCCGGCAATGCCGGAATCGGCGTGCGTTCGTCCTGCGCCTGCTCCAGCAACCAGTCGATGAACAGGCGCGCGGTGGGGCTGGGTGCTTGTCCTTCGGCATGCACCACGTGATACGCATAGCGCGCCTTGAGCGCCGGGCCGGGCAGGCGCACCACCTCGTAGCGCTGCAGGTAGGGTTGAGCGATGTGGGTGCGCGCCAGCACCGCACCCATGCCGTATACCGCTGCACGCATCGCATCGGTGCTGTCGGCGAAGGTGTGCATCGGCGGCAGCGGCGACGGTGGGCGCACGCCGGCGTGACGGAACCAGTCGCGCCAACCCTGCGGTGACAGGTCGGTCAGCAGTGGCAGCTCGGCGATGCGGGCCGGATCGTCCAGCGTTTCGACCCCGGCCAGCGCGGGTGAGGCCACCGGGAACAGGTAGTCGTCCATCAGGTGCTGCGCACGCAGGCCTGGCCATTGGCCCAGGCCGTAGCGGATGCCGACCTCGGGCCCATTGTCGTCGTAGCGATCCAGGCCGCTGCCGGTGTGCAGCTCGATGCGGATGTGCGGATAGGCCTGGGTGAAGCGTGGCAGTCGAGGCAGCAGCCAGCAGTAGGAAAGCGAGCGCAGCGTGGTGATCCGCAGCGGCACGCTGTCGGCATCCGGCTGCAGATGATGGGCGACCGCCGCGACATCCGTGAAGGCGGCGCTGGCGGCGTCGGCCAACTGCCGGCCCTCCGCGGTCAGGCGCACGCCGCGGGCATGGCGCAGGAACAGCCGGGTCTCCAGTACCTCTTCCAGGCGCCGCACATGGTGGCTGACCGCGCTGGCGGTCAGGTGCAGTTCCTGCGCGGCCTGGGCGAAGTTCTGATGGCGCGCCGCGACCGCGAAGACGGCCAATGCGGGGAGCAGGGAAGGGCGTAGCTGCATGTCGAGCCTCAAACCATATTTGTGGCTGGCAGCGATACTACGCGCTTGTGCGGCGGGCGTCTGCACCCGATCCTGTCTGCCTTGGCGAGAAACAGACGATGGACGGAGGCAGGGTATGAATGCGGTCCCACAGGCGGTCGAGCGCGACTGGCGCACACCGCTGGAATTGACCCTGCTGGGCGCCATCTGGGGCTGCTCGTTCCTGTTCATGCGGGTGGCGGTGCCGTCGTTCGGCCCGTTCGCGCTGGTCGAGGTGCGGCTGGTGCTGGGCGCGCTGGTGCTGCTGCCGTTCCTGTGGCGCGCCCGCGCGCAGTTCCCGCCGCGTCGTTGGCTGTGGCTGGCACCGATCGGCCTGATCAATTCGGCGCTGCCGTTCGTGCTGTTCGCCTATGCTGCCGAGCAGGCGCCGGCGGCGATCGGCGCGATCTGCAATGCGATGACCGTGCTGTTCGCCGCGCTGATCGCCTTCCTGTTCTTCGGCGAGAAGATTGGCATGCGCCGCGCCGGCGCCTTGCTGGTTGGTTTCGCCGGCGTGGTGGTGCTGGCCACCGCCAAGGTGTCCGGCCTGAGTATTGGTACCGCAGTGATCGCCGGCGCTGCGGCGTCGTTGCTGTACGGGCTGGGCGTGAACCTGGTGAAGCGGCACATGACCGGCCTGCCATCGGCCGCGGCGGCGGCAGCCACGCTGTCGTGTGCCTCGCTGTGGATGCTGCCGATGGCGGTGACGCACTGGCCACAGGCCGCCATTCCGCTGAAGGCCTGGGGTGCAGCGATCGCCTTGGGCGTGGCCTGCACCGGCCTGGCATTCCTGATGTTCTATCGCCTGATTGGCCGCATCGGCCCGTCACGCGCGTCGACGGTGACGTACCTGATTCCGCTGTTCGGCGCGGCGTTTGCGTGGTTGTTCCTGGGCGAGGCGGTGACGGTGCAGATGCTGATTGCCGGTGCGTTGATTCTGGGTAGTGTGGCGGCGAGTCAGAAGGGCTGAGGCGTTGGCGTTTTGCGCGTGGCGCGTGCTGAAGGTGCTTCATTGTTCATGGGCGTCACTTTTCTTTTCGCGCGAAAAGAAAAGTAACCAAAAGAAACGCGCCGCCAGGTCGCGAGCCGCCGCGCTTCGCACGTCGGTCCCCTGCGCTTCTCGGTGAATCAGGGGACGGTGCCGAACTCGCTGCGCTCAGACATCGGCACCTCTTCGCCCCTGATTCCCCTGCGATGCTCGGTTCGCTCAAGGCGGACCCAGATCAAAGGCCACAGCTGCACCCAGTAGATCCACGCCATGCGTGGATGCTCTTGCTGTTGATCTTGACCTTCCAGTCCGCCTTGAGCGAGCCGAGCACCGCAGGTCCGGCGAGGGCGAAGAGGCGCCACGCACTTTTGTAGAGCCGAGCCATGCTCGGCTGCTCTCCGCGCCGTCCCTCGACGGGCCGAGGAGCGCAGGGCACCGGTGCGCAGCACCGGCTCGCGACCGGCGGAACGTTTCTTTTGGTTACTTTTCTTTGCGTACAAAGAAAAGTAACGCCCATGAACAGTGACGTACCTTCAGCACGCGCAACGCGCAGCAAGCCAGGCTCCTACCGCACCGGCACCGGAATATTGCAGAGATCGATATGCCCCGCCGGGCGCTTATAGAAATCATCCACGCGATTGCGTCGCGCCTCCACCGTATCGGCGAAGGTCTTCGAATCGGTGCGCAGCACCTGGATCGGCGTGCGCTCTGCCGCCGGCACGTCGCTGGCACGGCGGATCGACATGATCGGCGTGCGCAGTTTCGGGTCGGTGTAGAAGCCCATCGGCGCCGGTCCGCGCGGCGTCGCGCTGAGCAGTTCCATGCCCTTCAGCACGCGGCCGACCAGGGTGATGTTGCGGTCCAGCTGACGCGGTGACTGGCCGGTCACCACATAGAGTTCCGCGCCGATGCTGCTGTCTTCCTCGTTGCTGCGGCCGGCACCGAGCATCCCGTAGCAGTGCGCCAGCCAGGCCTTGCCGGCCTGCGGGTCCTGGCCGACCGGGAAGCCGTCGACGAAACCGGTCTGCGCGGCCCAGCCATCGCGGTCCGGCAGCACGCTGACCTTCAGGCCGGCGCTGGCGCGCTCGAACTCGGCCGGCAGCTTGCGCGCGGCACTGCCGAACGGCTTGGCCTTGGCTGCGTCATCGGCGTCGGCATCGCCGAACTGCACCACGAAGTTGTCCTGCGAACGGTAGATGCTGGTGCCGTCCCAGAAGTGCTCGTGGGCGAAGGTCTGGATGTTGGCCACATGCCGCGGGGCGAACTGCGGTGCCAGCTCGATGATCACGCGCCCGGCGGGCAGGTCCATGTACAGCAGGTTGGCCGGGTCCGGCGTGCGCCAGTCGCTGGCCGCCGAGGCATCGAGGATCTGCTGCGGGCTACGGTACGGGGCGGCAGCGCTGGCCAGCGAGGGCAGCAGGCAGGCCAGGGCGAGGGCGGTCAGTGCAAGGCGACGGCGGTGCGGCATGGGAACCCCGGAACATGAACGAGGGTTCGATTCTGCGTGAGCCGCGCAGCCGCGCCAACCGGCACGATGACTAACGACACATTCGCTATACCGAACTTCGCACTACTGTGGACTTCAACGTAGTGGAGGGCAGGTCATGGTCGAAGACGATGTCCACCTGAAGAAGTTCCAGAAGGAGCTCAGCGCCGGAACGGTGTCGCTGGCCCTGCTGGCGGTGCTGGCCCGGGCCGGGGAGCCGCTGTACGGCTACCTCATTGCCAAGGAGCTGGAGCGGGTGGGCGAGGGCGTGCTGAGCGGCAAGCAGAGCGCGCTGTACCCGGTGCTGCGCAACCTGGAGGGCGCCGGGCTGCTGGAAAGCCATGTGGAGCCATCCAGCAGTGGTCCGCCCCGGCGCTACTACCGCATCAATGAACGTGGCCGCGGCGTGCTGGCGCAGTGGCGCCAGGCCTGGCAGGCCACCCGTGATTCCGTCGATTCCGTGTTGGAGGGGGTACCGCAATGAACGACCCGAGCCTGGCAGGCCGCGCCCTGCCGACCACCATCCCGCAGTATCTGGCGCAGCTGCGCGCGGCGCTGGAAGGTGCCGATCCGGCGATGGTGCAGGACGCGTTGTACGACGCCGAAGAATACCTGCGCTCGGAGCTGGCGGCGCAGCCCGGCCGCAGCGAAGCCGAGGTCATCGCCGATGTGGCCGGCAGCTATGGCGCCCCGGACGAAGTGGCCGAGATCTACCGCGAGACCGAAGTGACGGTGAACCGCGCGCTGCGCACGCCGCGTGCGGATACCGGGCCGGTGCTGCGTGCGGCGGCGGAAGCCAGCGGCGTCGAGCCCGCCGCGCCGCTGCCGGCACCGGTGCAGCGCTCGCTGCTGGCGCGCTTCTTCGGCGTGGTCGCCGATCCGCATACCTACGGTGCGCTGTTCTACATGCTGCTGTCGCTGGCCACCGGCATCTTCTTCTTCACCTGGGTGGTGACTGGCCTGTCGCTGTCGCTGGGCCTGCTGATCCTGATCGTGGGCATTCCGCTGACCGTGCTGTTCTTCGGCTCGGTGCGCGGGCTGGCGCTGCTGGAAGGACGGCTGGTGGAAGCGCTGCTGGGAGAACGCATGCCGCGCCGTCCGCGCTACACCGACCGCAGCCGCACGTGGCTGCAGCGCATCGGCGACATGTTCACCGATGGCCGTACCTGGCTGACCCTGCTGTACTTCGTGCTGATGCTGCCGTTGGGCGTGGTCTACTTCACCATCGCGGTGACGCTGCTGTCGCTGTCACTGGGGTTCATCTGGGCGCCGGTTGCCGCGCTGTTTAGCGGTGACATTCCGGGTGTCTACATCGATGGCGTGAACGTGTTGCCGATGGCCGCCTCGCCGCTGGTGGGCATCGTGATCGCAGCCGTGGGCGTGCTGCTGCTGCTGTTGACGATGCACCTGGCACGGGGCATCGGCAAGCTGCACGGGCTGATTGCCAAGAACCTGCTGGTGCGGTTGTAAGCCGGAATCCACGCTTGGGGACGTTTGGCGGGCTTCGCTTTGGTAGGTGCCAACCTTGGTTGGCACCATCCATCAGAGATCGGGATTCATGGCAGGGCGCCAACCAAGGTGGGCATCTACCAGGGCGAACTACCCCGCCTTTCGCCGCAGCGGGGTGACGTTGCTCTTCTTCTTCGTGACCTTCGCCGCCGGTGCTTCGGCATGGGCGGCGAAGAAGTCGCGCACCTTCGGGTACACCACTTCGCGCCAGCGACGGCCGCTAAAGATGCCGTAGTGGCCGGCACCTTCGACGATGAAATGCTCACGGCGGTCCGCAGTGATGCCGGTGCACAGCGCCTGCGCGGCTTCGGTCTGGCCGAGGCCGGCGATATCGTCCAGCTCGCCTTCGATGCTCAGCAGCGCGGTATCACGGATCGCTGACGGATCGACCTTCTCGCCGTTGACCACCCACTCGCCACGCGGCAGCAGGAAGTCCTGGAACACCACGGAAATCGTATCCAGGTAGTACTTGGCCGGCATGTCCAGCACGGCGTTGTACTCGTCGTAGAAACGACGGTGCGCGTCGGCATCTTCCAGGTCGCCCTTGACCAGGTCGGTGTAGAAATCCCAGTGCGAGCTGAAATGGCGGCTGGGGTTCATCGACAGGAAGCCGGCGTGCTGCAGGAAGCCCGGGTACACGCGGCGACCGGCGCCGGGGTAACTGGCCGGCACCGTGTGGATGACGTTGTTCTCGAACCACGACAGCGGGTTCTGCGTGGCCAGGTTGTTCACTGCGGTCGGGCTGCAGCGCGCATCGATCGGGCCACCCATCATCACCAGCGTGCGCGGCGTCGGTTCGCCACGGCTGGCCATCAGCGAAACCGCGGCCAGCACCGGCACTGTGGGCTGGCACACGCTGACCACGTGCAGGCGCTCGACACCGAGGTGGCGGATGAATTCCTGGATGTACGCAATGTAGTCGTCCAGGCCGAATTCGCCCTCGCTGGCCGGTACCATGCGCGCGTCGACCCAGTCGGTCACGTACACGCGGTGGTCGCGCAGCAGCGTGCGCACGGTATCGCGCAGCAGCGTGGCGTGGTGGCCGGACAACGGCGCGACCACCAGCACGAACGGCTGGTTGAGCATCGTATGCAGCTGGTCGGCTTCATTGCTGTGGCGCTTGAAGCGCAGCAGCTTGCAGAACGGCTTGCTCACTTCCTCGTGCACCACGATCGGCACGCGTTCGCCATCGACGTCGATTTCGTTGATGCCCCATTCGGGCTTCTCGTAATCCTTGCCGATGCGATGGAACAGCTCATTGACCGCCGCCAGGCGATCAGCGCCGGGCATCTGCGACCACCAGTGGCCCTGGTTGGCGAAGAACTTGGCGTTGGCCTGGGCCTGGTGCACCCAGGGGGCGAGCAGGTTGCGGGTCAGTTCGTGCAGTTGATAGAGCATGACGACCGAATATGTATGGTCATATGTTGCCGCGCAGCATATCCCATCCCGGTGTCCCGCAGGTTAAGTTGACTGAAAATAATGAATCCGGATTCACATCCGTTCCAGCGCGGCCGCATCGCCTGCCAGAGCGGGGCCGAGCCAGCAGTGCGACCCAACCGGCAGCAGGCCGTGCCGGGCCAGCGTGCGGCGGTACCAGCGCGCCGGGCGGGCCTGGAAGCCCTCGTGGTCGCCTTCGAACGCGTCCTCGGCGGCGAAGGTCTCCAGGAAGGCCACGCCGCCGGTCAGCTCGGCCACGCCGGCCAGGCCGGCGCGCAGCTCGCGGTCGGGCACATAGTGCATCACGTCCGAACACACCAGCAGGTCGACCGGGGCGCAGGGCCGCAGCCAGGCGAAGTCGCCGAAGGCGGCCAGGTTCAGGTTGCGGGTGCGGCCGTAGCGGCGCACAGCGTACTCGCTGCTGTCGAAGCCCAGGTATTCGACCTTCGGACGGAGCTTCAACAGCGGTGCGCGCCAGGCGCCTTCGCCGCAGCCGATGTCCAGCACGCTGCGGATCGGTCGTTCCAGGTAGTACTCGGCGCTGGCCACGGCCAGGGCGACCTTGCGCGCCAGGCGGGCGCTGCCACCGATGTCGGCACGGCGGTACCAGCGTTGGAAGTAGGCGGCGTCGTAGGTCTTGTCCATGGGGCGGTGCGCGATCGGGGAAAACGGCGCCTATCGTACGGTGTTGCGGCGCGCCATGCGTCGATGTGTCGCGGCGGCGGTGCGTGGGGCGCGGTGGTCACCGCGTGCGAGAATGGCCGCCCATCTACGCCAGCCGCTGGAGCGAGCGCATGCAGAGCTACTACTGGGTGAAGACCTTCCACATCGTGTTCGTGGTGGCGTGGATGGCCACGGTGTTCTACCTGCCGCGCATCCTGGTGAACCTGGCCGAGACCGCAGGCCAGCGGGCCGTGACCGAGCGCCTGCAGCTGATGGGCCTGCGCCTGTACCGCTTCGGCCACTCGATGTTCGGCCTGGCATTCCTGCTCGGCCTGGTGCTGTGGCTGGGTTACAAGGTCATCCCGGATTTCCCGACCATGGTCGCGCCCGGTGGTGCCGGTTGGCTGCATGCCAAGCTGGGGCTGGTGGTGCTGCTGCTGGTCTATTTCGGCTTGACCGGTCGCCTGCTCAAGGGCGCGGCCAAGGGCAGGGCGCTGCCGTCGTCGCGCGCGCTGCGCTGGATCAATGAGATCCCGTTGCTGGCCTTCATTCCGATCGTGTGGCTGGTGCTGGCCAAGCCGTTCTGACAGTCGGTTACCCGTAGAGCCATGCTTGGCTCTACGGGCTCGCGTGATTCTTCGCCAAAGCAGAGGCATCCACGCATGGCGTGGATCTACTGGGTGCAGCTGTGGCTTTTGATGCTCAGGTCCGCCATGAGCGAGCCGAGCATCGCAGGTGAAACAGGGGCGAAGAGGCGCCGATGTCTGAGCGCAGCGAGTTCGGCGCCGCCCCCTGATTCACCGAGAAGCGCAGGGAACCGGTGCATAGCACCGGCTCGCGTTCGGCGGCGTGTTCTTTGGTTACTTTCTTGCACGAGCAAGAAAGTAACAAGCCGATGAATCAGGCCGCTTCGTACGTGCCGTAGCTGCGCAGGCGGGTGTAGCGCTGTTCCAGCAGCTGTTCGGTGGACAGCTTGTCCAGCGCGTCCAGTTCGTTCAGCAGCACGGCCTTCAGGCGCTTGGCCATCTGGGTCGGGTTGCGGTGGGCGCCGCCGGTGGGCTCGCGCACGACCTTGTCGACCAGGCCCAGGCTCTTCAGGCGCGGCGCGGTCAGGCCCAGCTGCTCGGCGGCTTCCTTGGCCTTGCCGGCGTCCTTCCACAGGATCGAGGCGCAGCCTTCCGGCGTGATGGTCGAGTACACCGCGTATTCCAGCATCACGGTGCGGTCGCCCACGCCCAGCGCCAGCGCGCCGCCGGAGCCGCCTTCACCGATCACGGTGCAGATGATCGGCACCTTCAGTTCGGCCATCTCGATCAGGTTGCGTGCGATCGCTTCGGACTGGCCGCGCGATTCGGCGTCAATGCCCGGCCAGGCGCCGGCGGTGTCGATCAGGGTCAGCACCGGCAGGCCGAAGCGCTCGGCCATCTTCATCAGGCGCAGGGCCTTGCGGTAGCCCTCCGGCTTGGGCATGCCGAAGTTGCGCTTGATCTTTTCCTTGGTGTCGCGGCCCTTCTGGTGGCCGATCACCATCACGGAACGGCCATTGATGCGGGCCAGGCCGCCCATGATGGCCTTGTCGTCGGCGAAGGCGCGGTCACCGGCCAGCTCCTGGAACTCATCGAACATGACGCGGATGTAGTCGGCGGTATACGGGCGCGACGGGTGGCGGGCCAGCTGCAGCACCTGCCACGAGGTCAGGTTGCGGAAGATCTGCGCGGTGCGCATGCGCAGCTTGTCCTGCAGCGCGTGCACTTCCGCCTCGACATTGACCGCCGGCCCGGCACTGGCGTTGCGCAGTTCCTGGATCTTGGCTTCCAGGTCGGCGATGGGTTGCTCGAAGTCGAGGTAGTTCGGATTCATCGGAAGCCGTCGTGTAAAGAAGAGGGGAATTCTAGCCGAATGCGTGCAAACCACCCGTACGCCTTCGTCTGGAAGGCGACGGTAGCGCAGCCGGGCAGGGCGCGCCAGTCAGCTCAGGGCACCACCAGCGCGCTGCGGCCCATCAGCTGGCTGCGCTGGGAAACGAAGTCGTTGTAGGCCTCGTTGGCCTCACGGCCCAGCCCGCTGCCCAGGGGGGCGGTGGCCGAGGTGAAGGCCATCTGCGCGTCGAAGTCCTGCTTGCGCAGGGCCTTCTGTTCATCGGCGGTGGTGGCCTTCAGCCACTGCGCGTAGACCTCGCGCAGCGGCGCGGCATGCGCCTCGAAGGCGGGGTCGAGTGCCGGCAGGCTGGCCGGGGCCGGTTCCAGGCTGAATGCCGGGGCCACGTAGCCGGCCGGCTGTTCGCGCTTGAACGCACCTGGCTCGCCCATGCCTTCCTCGACGTAGGCGATGAAATCCGGTGCCGTGAACACCTTGGCGACGATCTGGCCACCACTGGAATCGACGTGGGCGACCACCTTTTCCTTCGGGAAGGGTTCGCGCACGCCGTAGGTCCAGGTCTTGTCGATGAACAGTTCGTGGCTCTTCTCGAACGGGCCTTCAAAGTCGACGCCGCCCAGCTCGATGCCGGCCTTGCCGGTGCCGAAGTTCTTCAGCTTGCTCTCGTCGGTGACGTAGATCTCGCGGGCGACCACGTACTCGCTCAGGGTCGGGTTGATCAGTCCGCCGCGGCCATCGACGTAGACGATGAAGCGCACGTCGCCCAGTTTGTCGGTGTGCAGGCGGTGCTCACCGACGGCGAGCGAGATCGGGCGCGAACCCTGTGCGGCCACCGGCAGGTCCTTGCCATCGATGCTCAGCGCCAGCGGCGTGTCGGTCGGGTTGTCGATCTGGAACTCGATCTTCGACGGCGAGCAGGCGGCCAGCGCCAGTGCGGCAACGAACGGGAACAGCAGGGTCTTCATCGGCAATCGTCCTTGATGACTGGAACGGGAAAACAGGAACACGAAGCAGCCAGCCTCAGCTGGCCCACGGCGGGCTGTAGCGCACCTTCAGCGTGCGTACGGCCGGGTCGGCGCGCAGCGCCTCCATCAGCTTGGAATCGATGCGCACTGCGCTCTGCCCGGAGACATCCAGCATGCCGGCGACACCGCCGTGCGGGCCCTTCAGCAGCAGGTCCAGGCGCAGCGGCGTGCGCCCCGGGCGATGGCGGTCGAGCAGGGCATTGATGCGCTCCCAGACCGGGCGCTGCTGGCGCAGGTCCAGGCGCAGCGACAGCCGCGTGGCGTAGTTGGCGCACACTTCGTCGAAGTCCCAGCACTGGCGGATGCGCAACGCGAAGCCGCCGTTGAATTCGTCCTCACGCAGGCCGCCCTTGACCACCAGGATGCGGTCCTTGGTCATCAGGTGGCCGAACTCGGCCATCGCATCGGAGAACGCGCTGCACTCCACCCGGCCGCGACCGTCCTCCAGCTGGATGAAGATCTGGCTTTCGCCCTTGCGGCGCACGCCGACCACCTGGCCGGCCAGCACGGTCTGCACTTCCGGGCGCCAGCGCTTCTCGCCGCCACCGCCGCCGCTGTTGGCGCTCCAGATCTTCTCCACCGAACCCAGGTCGTTGCCTACCAGATCGCGCACATCGTCGCGCCAGGGATCGAACGGGTGGCCGCTGAGGTAGAAGCCCAGCGTATCGCGCTCGCCGTTGAGGCGCTGCAGCAGCGGCCATTCTTCGGCTTCCGGCAGGTCCAGCTGGATCGAAACGGTGCTCGGATCGGGCCCGCCAAACAGCGAATTCTGCCCGGACGCACGCTCGCGTGCCATCTGGTCGGTGGCCTTGATCACTTCCGGCAGCTGCAGCATCAGCGAGGCACGGTTGCGGCCGAGTTCATCGAGCGCGCCACAGTTGATCATCGCTTCCAGCGTGCGCCGGTTGAGCTTGGCCGAGCCGACGCGGGTGCAGAAGTCCAGCAGATCCTTGAACGGTCCGCCCTTCAGTCGTTCCTCGACCACCGCTTCGCAGGCGCCCTGGCCGACGCCCTTGATCGCGCCCAGACCGTACTGGATCGTGTCCGGCGTGACCGCTTCGAACATGAAGGCCGACTGGTTCACCTTCGGCGGCAGCACGGTCAGGCCGAGGTTGCGCACCTCGTCGAGGAAGCCAACCACCTTGTCGGTGTTGTCCAGGTCCGAAGACAGCGTGGCCGCCATGAACTCGGCCGGGTAGTGGCGCTTCAGCCACGCGGTCTGGTAGCTGACCAGCGCATAGGCGGCGGCGTGCGACTTGTTGAAGCCGTAGCCGGCGAACTTCTCCATCAGGTCGAAGATCGCATCGGCCTTGGCTTCGTCCACGCCGTCCTTGGCCGCACCTTCGCGGAAGATCTCGCGGTGCTTGGCCATTTCCGCCGGCACCTTCTTGCCCATCGCGCGTCGCAGCAGGTCAGCGCCGCCCAGCGAGTAGCCGCCGACGATCTGCGCCATCTGCATCACCTGCTCCTGGTACACCATGATGCCGTAGGTGTCCTTCAGGATCGCTTCGGTGCGCGGATCGGGATAGATGATCTCTTCCTGGCCGTGCTTGCGCGCGTTGAAGGAGGGAATCAGGTCCATCGGGCCGGGGCGATACAGCGACACCAGCGCGATCAGGTCTTCGAAACGGTCGGGGCGCGCGTCCTTCAGCAGGCGGCGCATGCCCGAGGATTCGAACTGGAACACCGCGCCGGTGTTGCCGTTGGCGAAGATGTCCTTGTAGGTGGGCGTGTCGTCCAGCGGGATCGCGGCGATGTCCACCGGCGGAATGCCGGCGCGCTCGTGGCGCTTGTTGATCGCCTTCACCGCCCAGTCGATGATGGTCAGCGTGCGCAGGCCGAGGAAGTCGAACTTCACCAGGCCCACTTCTTCCACGTCGTTCTTGTCGAACTGGGTGACCGGGTTCTTGCCCAGCCCGTTCTCGTCGTGTTCGGCATACAGCGGGCAGAACTCGCTCAGCGGCTCGGGCCCGATCACCACGCCACCGGCATGCTTGCCGGCGTTGCGGGTCAGGTCTTCCAGCTGCAGCGCCAGGTCGATCAGGTCGCGGACATCGTCCTCGGTCTCGTAGCGCTGGATCAGTTCCGGCGAGGCCATTTCCGAGCTGGGGCCTTCCTTGCCCTTGCCCAGTGCATCCTTCAGGTGGATGCCCAGGATGTTCGGGATCAGCTTGGAAACGCCGTCGACCAGGCCGTACGGGAAGCCGAGCACGCGACCGGAGTCGCGCACCACCGCCTTGGCGGCCATGGTGCCGTAGGTGATGATCTGGCTGACGCGCTCGCGCCCGTACTTGCGTGCGACGTAGTCGATCACCTCGTCGCGGCGGTCCATGCAGAAGTCGATGTCGAAGTCGGGCATCGACACGCGTTCCGGGTTCAGGAAGCGCTCGAACAGCAGGTTGTACGGCAACGGGTCCAGATCGGTGATCTTCAGCGCCCACGCCACCAGCGAACCGGCACCGGAACCACGGCCCGGGCCGATCGGGATGCCCTGGTTCTTGCCCCACTGGATGAAGTCGGCCACGATCAGGAAGTAGCCCGGGAAGCCCATCTTGATGATGGTGTTGAGCTCGAACTCCAGGCGCTCGAAATACTCTTCGCGGGTCTTGCCCGGCGCCAGCGGATTCTTCTCCAGGCGCTCTTCCAGGCCGTTGCGCGACATCTTCTGGATCCAGGTGTCCAGGGTCTCGTCGTCGGGCACCGGGTAGTTGGGCAGGAAGTAGGTGCCCAGCCGCATCTCGATGTTGCAGCGCTCGGCCAGCGCCAGCGTGTTGTCGATCGCATCGGGGATGTCGGCGAACAGCGCGCACATCTCCTCGGCCGACTTCAGGTACTGCTGGTCGCTGTACTCGCGCGGGCGCTTGGGATCGTCCAGCACGCGGCCGGTGGAAATGCACACGCGCGCTTCGTGCGCGCTGAAATCGGTGGGCGACAGGAAGCGCACATCATTGCTGGCCACCACCGGCAGGCCACGCTGGCCGGCCGCCATCAGCGCGAACTGGTTGAAGGTTTCCTCGCCCTCGCGGCCGGTACGGGTAAGTTCCAGGTGCAGGCCGTCGCCGAACACGCGCTGCCAGTCGGCCAGCTGCTGCTCGGCCAGCTCATGCTTGCCGTCCAGCGCCAGGCGCCCGGCCAGGCTCTGCCGGCCGGCCAGCGCGAACAAGTTGGCGTTGCCGGCCTTCAGCCAGTCCGGATGGATGGCCACACCGCCTTCCGGGCGATGGCCTTCCATCCAGGCGCGGGTCAGCAGCCGCGACAGGCTCAGGTAGCCCTCGCGATCGCGGCACAGCAGGGTCATTCGCCACGGGTCCTGGCCTTCCTCGGCGATCAGCACGTCGGCACCGGCGATCGGCTTGATGCCCACGCCTTCGGCGGCCTTGTAGAACTTGACCAGCGCGAACAGGTTGTTGAGGTCGGTCACTGCCAGCGCGGGCAGGCCGAGCTCGACCGAGCGCGACAGCAGGTTGGCCTGCTTGGCCTTCTTCGGGTCCGCCTGGTCCGGTTTGGCCGGCACACGGATGGTGGAGTCCGCCAGCGAGAACTCGGTGTGGACGTGGAGATGTACGAAGCGGGAGTTGGACATGCCGGACCAGGTTGGAGCGCGCGGGCCCCGGGTGCTGACGGGGGAATCGTCGCCGGGGTCGGGAAGCGCTGGAGTGCCCGGTCAGGGTAACGAGGGCGGGGGGAGGCGACAAGGACTTGACGGTACGTCGATTGCGCGAATACCGCCGGGCATGGCCCGGCGCTACCGGGTGCGTTCACATTGCCGTGGTAGCGCCGGGCCATGCCCGGCGGCTGTTCAGGCGATCGTGGCGGCCTGCTCGGCCTGCTCGGCCTGCAGGCACTCACGTACCGGGGCGAAGCTGCGCCGGTGCTCCATGCAGGGGCCGTGCTCGCGCAGGGCGGCCAGGTGGGCCGGGGTGCCATAGCCCTTGTGTTGCTCGAAGCCGTACTGCGGGTGGCGGGCGTGCACGTCCTGCATGTAGCGATCGCGCGAGACCTTGGCCAGGATCGATGCGGCCATGATCGCGCGGTCGATGCCATCGCCGCCGATCAGCGCCTGCGCCGGCAGTACCAGGCCCTTGGGCACCACGTTGCCGTCGATGCGCGCGAAGCCGGCCACGTGGGCGACCGCGGCGACGACATCGCGCATGCCCTGCAGGGTGGCCTGGTAGATGTTCAGGCGGTCGATGGTGTCCACGTCCACCAGCACCACGTGCCAGGCAAGGGCGCGCTCGATGATGCGGTCATGCAGCTGCTCGCGGCGCGCCGCGGTGAGCTGCTTGGAATCGTCCAGGCCGTTGATGCGTGGCCGTGCCGGGTCGAACACCACCGCCGCCACCGCCACCGGCCCGGCGAGCGGACCACGGCCGGCCTCATCGACGCCGGCAACCAGGCGTTCCGGCTCGATTACCGCGCTGCCATCGAACAGGGCCAGGCTGGCCGCTGCGGCGTGGCGGCGGCTCATGCCTGGGCCTGGTCGCGAATCAGCAGCTCGCCGACGGCGTCGGCGGCACGTGCCGAAGCATTGCGGCGCAGGCGCTCATGCAGGCGTGCATAGGTGTCCTGCAGGTCGGTTACCCGTTGTGGGTGGTCGAACCACTGCTGGATGGCCGCGGCCAGCTTGTCCGGCGTGCAGTCGTGCTGCATCAGTTCCGGTGCCAGGTCCTGCCCGGCCAGGATGTTGGGCAGGGCGAAGCGGTCGACCTTGATCAGGCCGAATGCCTTGACCAGACGGTAGGTCAGTTCGTTGACACGGTAGCCGACCACCATCGGCCGCTTCACCAGCATCGCCTCCAGGGTCGCGGTACCGGACGCCAGCACCACCACGTCGGCGGCGATCATGGCGTTGCGGGCCTGGCCGTCGAGCACATGCGAGTACGCGACCGGCAGCGCCGAGCGTGACAGCTGCTCTTCGATCAGGCGCTTGCAGGCGGGGTTGGCGGCAGGCACCACCACGTGCAGGCCCGGGATGCGTTCGGAGACCTGCCAGGCAGCCTCGAAGAAGGGCTCGCCGAGGCGCGAGATTTCGCCCAGGCGGCTGCCCGGCAGCACCGCCAGCACCTTGGCCGAAGTCGGCAGGCCAAGCGCGGCGCGCGCTTCCTCGCGGTTGCCCTGCAGCGGAATGTCGTCGGCCATCGGATGGCCGACGAAGCGCGCGTCGATGCCGTGCTTGGCATAGATGGGCGGCTCCATCGGGAACAGGCACAGCACCAGGTCGGCGCTGCTGCCGATCTTCTCGGCACGCTTCTCACGCCAGGCCCAGACCGAGGGGCTGACGTAATGCACGGTGCGCACGCCACGCTGCTTCAGCCAGCGCTCGATGCCCAGGTTGAAGTCGGGGGCGTCGATGCCGATGAAGACGTCCGGCTGCCAGTCCAGCGCACGCTGGCGGAACGCCGAGCGCAGCTTCAGCAGGCGCGGCAGATGGCGCAGTACTTCGGTCAGGCCCATCACCGCCAGTTCGCTGGCATCGTGCCAGGTCTGGCAGCCGGCGCTGCGCATGGCGTCGCCACCGATGCCGGCGAACTCGGCATTCGGGAAGCGCGCTTTCAGTTCGCGAACCAGGCCCGCACCGAGCAGATCGCCGGAGGCCTCACCGGCCACCAGGGCGATCCGCAACGGGCGCTCGCTGAGCACCCGTTGCGCGGGGACGCTGCCGGTCATCGAGGCCAGCGGAATCACAGCGGCGCCGGCCGGCGCCTGGCCGGTCGTGCTGCTCATCGCAGCAAGGGCCTCTCGGCGTGCTCGATGAAGTCCAGCATGGCCTTCACGTCATCGCTGTCACGCGCCTGTTCGGTCAGCTGCACCTTGGCTTCGGCCAGCGGCAGGCCCGCCACGTACAGCGTGCGGTAGGCACGCTTGATGGCGGAAATGCGCTCGGCGTCGAAGCCGCGGCGCTTCAGGCCTTCGCTGTTGATGCCGCGCGGGCGGCCCAGCGAATCGGTGCCGACCATGGTGAACGGCGGAACGTCGCCATTGGTCAGCGCCCCCATGCCGAGGAAGGCATGCGCGCCGATCCGGCAGAACTGGTGGGCACCGGCGAAGCCGCTGATGATCACGTAGTCGCCCACGGTCACATGGCCGGCCAGGGTGGTGTTGTTGGAGAACACGCAGAAGTTGCCGACATGGCAGTCATGCGCCACGTGCGTGTAGGCCAGCATCCAGTTGTCGTCGCCGATGCTGGTGATGCCGCCGCCGCCGCCGGTGCCACGGTTCAGCGTGACGAACTCGCGGAACACGTTGCGGTCGCCGATCACCAGCTCGGTGCGCTCCCCTGCATACTTCTTGTCCTGCGGTTCGCCACCGACCGCTGCGTGGCCGATGAAGCGGTTGTCGCGGCCGATCTTCGTCGGGCCGTGGATGCTGCAATGGGGGCCGATCACCGTGCCGGCACCGATTTCCACATCGGCACCGATCAGGGTGAACGCGCCCACCTGGACGTCATCGGCCAGGCGCGCGGCCGGGTCGATGACGGCGGTCGGGTGGATCCGCGGTGCGTTGTCAGTCATTCCTGCCTCCAGTGGATCAGCCCTTGGCGCCGGCACACATGACTTCGGCCGAGGCAACGACTTCACCGTTGACCTTGGCTTCGCCGTAGTACCAGCCCATGTTGCGGATCAGGCGCTTCATCTGCACATCCAGCATCAGCACGTCGCCGGGCACGACCTGCTTGTTGAAGCGGGCGTTTTCCACCTTGACCATGTAGAACAGCTTGGACTGCGAGTCACGGCCGAGCGTGAGCTGGGTCATCACGCCACCGGCCTGCGCCAGCGCTTCGATGATCAGCACGCCAGGCATGATCGGGCGGCCCGGGAAGTGACCCTGGAAGAACGGCTCGTTGATGCTGACGTTCTTCTGCGCCAGGATCCGCTTGGCCTCGACGTCGAGTTCAAGCACCCGGTCCACCAGCAGGAACGGGTAGCGGTGCGGAAGCAGTTCCTGGATCTGGCAGACGTCGATCGGAAGCTGCAGCGAATCGTTCATTCTTTCTCCTTGCCAGCAGCCAGGACGCGGCGAGCCAATGCGTCCAGCTGCTTGAAACGCGCGGCGTTCTTGCGCCACGTACGGTTGTCGGTCAACGGGGTGCCGGATGAGTACTCGCCCGGCTCATGGATGGAATTGCGGACCACCGACTTGCCGGTGATCACGACCTTGTCGCAGATCTCCAGGTGGCCGACAACGCCGACGTGGCCGCCGAGCAGGCAATAGCGGCCGATCTTGGCGCTGCCGGCGATGCCGGTGCAACCGGCGATGGCCGAATGCGCACCGATCTGCACGTTGTGCGCGATCTGCACCAGGTTGTCCAGGCGCACGTCTTCGTCCAGCACGGTGTCTTCCAGCGCGCCACGGTCGACGCAGGTGTTGGCGCCGATTTCGCAATCGTCGCCGATGCGCACGCCGCCGAGCTGCGGCACCTTGATCCACTTGCCGGCGTCCATGGCCAGGCCGAAGCCATCGGCGCCGAGTACGGCGCCGGGATGCACGCGAACGCGCTTGCCGAGCTTGACCCGGGTGACCAGGGTGACCCGCGCGATCAGCTCGCAGCCGTTGTCCAGGCTGCAGTCTTCGCCGATCACGCTGCCAGTGCCGATGATGCAGTTCTCACCGACCACGCTGCGCGCGCCGACGGAGACGAAGGGACCGATATGGGCGCTGGCGGCGACCTGGGCGCTGGGATCGATGACGGCGCTGGGGTGGATGCCCGGCGGGCGCGTTGGCGCGATATCGAACAGCGCGGCGATCTTGGCGAAGGTGGTGTACGGGTCCTTGGCCACGAGCGCGGCGCCGGGGGCGGCCTCGGCGTCGTCGGCACGCAGGACCACCAGCGAGGCCTGGCTGTCGGCCAGCTGGGCGCGGTAGCGTGGATTGGCGAGGAAGGTCAGCTGGCCAGGACCGGCATGGGCGAGGGTAGCCACGCCATGGATGGCGGTGGCGGGGTCGCCATGGACCTGCAGGCCGAACTGCTCGGCGAGTTGCTGGGCGGTGTAGGTGGGAGTATTCACGGCGGGAGTTTAACGTGTGACGCCATTGCGGTCATGCGGGGCGGTTCTGCGGCCAACGGCGGGGCCCCTCGTGGCTGGCAGAGTCAGGCCCGTGGGCTGGGTCGGACGGGTGGGGCCCGCGAGGGACGGCGCAAGTACGTCCATGTAGCCTTGGTCGCCGCATCCATGCGGCTCACACCCTCGCAGGCCCCACCCATCCGTCCTCCGACGGCGTGGCGCGAGTGCCAGCCACGGAAAAACAGGAAAGATCAAAAGCGGAGCGCTCGCTTCCGCCAGCCCTTCTAAACGAAAACGCCGGGCAATGCCCGGCGATTCGAGACCCGTCTGGTGGAGAGCCCCCCTTCTGTTAAGGGGGGCGCGCCAGCGGCGCGGGGGATAGGTGAAATGCGCGGGCAATTCACCGGAGGTGGATCAGTTCTGGGGAACAACGTTCCTCAGAACTGGCCACCGAACGTGAATTGCAGCCGTTCGATCTTGTCATCGTCTTTCTTCTTCAGCGGGAAGGCGTAGCTGATCGAGATCGGGCCGACCGGGGCGCGCCACAGCAGGGCCACACCGGTGGACACGCGCAGTTCGTTGGCCTTGAAGTTGTCCACGCCGTTGTAAACGTTGCCGAAGTCGACGAAGGCTGACACACGTGCCGACGGGCTGTCGAACAGGCGCGGGAAGTAGGCTTCGACCGAACCAACGGTCTTCAGCGAACCACCCAGCGGCTGGCCTTCCGGATAGCCGTTGGTGACTTCGCGCGGGCCGAGGGTGTTGTCTTCGAAGCCACGCACCGAGTTGGTACCGCCGGCGTAGAAGTTCTCGAAGAACGGCAGGCCGCTGGCGGTCACCGTACGGGTGGTGCCGTCCGGGTTGGTCAGCGTGCGGGTGTAGTCGTTGCCATAGGCATCGCCGTAGCCCACTTCGGCACGGGTGTTGATCACCAGCGACGGCATGATCGGCCAGTACTTGCTGATCTGGTAGTTCAGCTTGTAGTACTCGATGGTCGAACCCGGCAGCGTGGTTTCCAGGCCAATGCGCTGGTAGGTGCCGCGGGTCGGCATGAAGTAGTCGTTGCGCGAGTCACGCGCCCAGCCCAGCTCGGTGCGCCAGGCATGGAACGTGCGCTTACCGACGGCGTTGATGTAGTCGATGATCGACTGCGGGGTGGAGCCCTGGTAGGTGGTGATCTGGTTGCTGTCGATGCCGAACATCAGCGAGACGGTATCGGTCTCGGTGATCGGCACGCCGAACACCACCTGCGCCGAACCATTGGTGCTGTTGTACTGCGCGGTGTTGAAGTCGGAGTAGTCCAGCTCGCGCCAGGACAGGTTGTAGCCCAGCGACACGCCGTCATCGGTGAAGTACGGGTTGGTGTAGCTGAAGCCGTAGCGCTGCAGGTAGCTGCTGCGCGAGGCTTCGACCGACACGCGGTTGCCGCCGCCGAGGAAGTTGTTCTGCGACAGCTGCACCGACGTGGTCATGCCGTAGGACTGCGAGTAGCCCAGGCCGAACACGAAGCTGCCGGACGTGGTTTCCTTGACGTTGTAGACGACGTCAACCTGGTCGTTGCTGCCGCTGACGGCCGGGGTTTCCACGTCCACCGACTCGAAGTAGCCCAGGCGCTGCAGGCGGATCTTGGAGCGGTCGATCGCGGCCTGCGAGTACCAGCTGTTCTCGAACTGGCGCATTTCGCGACGCATCACTTCGTCGGACGTACGTGTGTTGCCACGGAACAGGATGCGACGCACCGACACGCGAGGGCCGGGCACGACCTGCATGTTGATCGCCACGGTCTGCTCGGGGCGGTTGGTGGTCGGGATCGGGTTCACCTTGGCGAACGCATAGCCGATGTTCGACAGCGAGTTGGTGATGGTGTCCGAGCTGAATTCCAGCAGCGCACGCGAGAACGTGTCGCCGGACTTCTGGATCACCATGCGCTCGACGTCCTCCTGCGGGAGGATCGTGTCGCCGCTGACCTTGATCTCGGAGATCTTGTACTGCGCACCTTCGGTCACGCCGGCGGTGAGGAACATGTCGCGCTTGTCGGGGCTGATCGACACCTGGGTCGAATCAATGCTGAAGTCGACATAGCCGCGGTCGAGGTACCAGGAATTGAGCTTTTCCAGGTCGCCGGACAGCTTTTCCTTGGAGTACTGGTCGTCACGGCGGTACCACGACGCCCAGTTGTGCTCCTTGGACTCCCAGGTCTCCAGGATGTCCTTGCTCTCGAACTTCTCGGTGCCGACCAGGTTGACGTGACGGATCTTGGCCGCCTTGCCTTCCTTAATCGCGATCGCGATGTCCACGCGGTTGCGGTCCAGCGGGCTCACCGTCGGGGTGATCTCGACGTTGTACTTGCCGCGGTCGTTGTACTGGCGGCGCAGTTCCTGGGTCACGCGGTCCAGGCTCAGGCGATCGAAGGTGCCGCCCTCGGTCAGGCCGATGTCGGACAGGCCCTTGAGCAGCTGCTCGGACTTGATGTCCTTGTTGCCGGTCACGGTCAGCTTGTTGATCGCCGGGCGTTCCTTGACGGTCACCACCAGGATGCTGCCCTGGCGGTCCAGCTGCACGTCTTCGAAGAAGCCGGTCTTGTACAGGGCGCGGATGGTCTCGCCGACCTTGTTGTCGGTGACCGTCTCGCCACGCTCCACCGGCAGGTAGGTGAATACCGTGCCCGAGCTGATGCGCTGCAGGCCATCCACGCGGATGTCGCTGACAGTGAAGGGCTCGGCTGCCTGGGCCAGGGCGGGAGCGCCGGTGACGGCGGCGAGGGCGAGGGCCAGCAGGCGGCGATTGGGGAGTCGCGTCATGTCACGTCCGGTAGGAAGGTCGATTTCGTTGGTGCGGGATGCCGACGCTGTAGACGGCAACAACATGGAAAAGTTCATCGCGGGACCAGGCCGAGGATGTCGTTGTAGAACGCCAACCCCATCAACCCGGCCAGCAACGCCAGGCCGATGTACTGGCCGGCGGCGATGGCACGCTCGCTCAGCGGGCTGCCCTTGACCAACTCGATAAGGTAATACAGCAGGTGGCCGCCGTCCAAGATCGGGATCGGCAACAGGTTGATGATGCACAGGCTGAGTGACAGCAGGGCAAGGAACTGCAGGAACCAGTCCAGGCCGCGTTTGGCTGAAACATTGGCCACGCGGGCGATGGTCACTGGCCCGGAAACGTTCTGCAGCGAGGCTTTGCCGGTGACGATGCGGCCCATCATGCCCAGCGAATCGGCCGCCAGGCGGCCTGTTTCGCGCACGGCCACGGTGACCGCGTCGAGCGGGCCATAGCGCAGCAGGGTGTCATAGGGCGGGCTGAACGAGGTCGGGAACTGCACGCCGATCTGCCAGATCGGCTCGCCCTTGGAATCCTTGCCCTGGCGCGGGGTGACTTCCAGCGCCAGGCGTTCGCCGCCCCGCAGGACCTCGATCATGCCCGGGCCGCCAGCGCGGCCCAGCGTCTGGATCTCGCCGATGACCTGGTCGGCACCGTCGATGCGCTGGCCGTCGATCGCCACGATCAGATCGCCCGGCTGCAGCTGCCCGGCCACCACGGAGTCCGCGGTGAGCGAATCGACCCGTGCCGGTTGCAGCCACGACTGCCAGTAAAGGCCAGCCAGGATCGGCACGCGTCGTTCATCGAAACCGGGGGGCAGCTGCGACAGCGGCAGGGTGCGCACGCGCACCTGATCGGCCGGGTCCAGCACTTCCAGCGTCACGTCGCGGCGGTCCATCGCTGCGGCGGTCAGCGCCATGCTGGCCTCGCCGAGGGTGACCACCGGGCGCTCGTCCACGCGCAGCACGCGGTCGCCGCTGGTCAGGCCGGCGCTGGCGGCGATGCCGCTGACACGGCCGATGGTCGGCGAATAATCCTGCTTGCCGATCACGAACATCGCCCACAGCAGCAGGATGCACAGCAGCAGGTTGGCGATCGGTCCGGCGGCGACGATGGCGATGCGCTGCCAGACGGTCTTGTGGTTGAAGGCCTGGCCGCGCTCGTGCGGGTGGACTTCGACTTCGCGTTCGTCGAGGAATTTCACATAACCGCCCAGCGGGATGGCGGCGATGGCGAACTCGGTACCGTGCTTGTCCCGGCGCGACCACAGCGGCCGGCCGAAGCCGACCGAGAAGCGCAGGATCTTGACCCCGCACAGGCGCCCGACCCAGTAATGCCCGAACTCGTGGAACGTGACCAGCAGCCCGAGGCTGACGATCATCCACCAGACCGATCCGATGAAGTCAGTCATGCAGGCTCACAGTGGCGGGCAGGGGCGGCGTCGTCATGCGTGTGCGAGGCGGTCGTTCAGGCGGCGTCGATGGCGTTCAGGGTGAGCTGGCGTGCCCGCTGGTCGGCGGACAACAGGACCTCCAGTGTATCGGCTGGCTGGGTCGGCAGTGTTGAAAGAGCGTTAGCAACCAGTTCCGGGATGGTCAGGAAACCGATCCGGCCCTGAAGAAACGCTGAAACGGCCTCTTCATTGGCAGCGTTCAGCACCGCCGGCGCGGTGCCACCGGCCTGCATCGCCTGCCAGGCGAGGGCCAGGCAAGGGAAGGCGTCGGTGTCGGGGGCCTCGAAATCCAGCCGGCCCTGGGCCAGCAGGTCCAGCCCCGCCACGCCCGATTCGATGCGTTGTGGCCAGCCCAGGCCAACGGCCAGGGTGGTGCGCATGTCCGGCAGGCCCATCTGCGCCAGGGTCGAACCGTCCACGAACTCGACCAGCGAGTGGACCAGGCTCTGCGGATGCACCAGCACGTCGATGCGCTCACCGGGGATGCCGAACAGGTGGTGGGCTTCGATCACTTCCAGGCCCTTGTTCATCAACGTCGCCGAATCGACCGAGATCTTCGGGCCCATCGACCATTTCGGGTGGGCCACGGCCTGGGCCGGGGTGACCTGGGCCAGCGCGGCCCGGCTGCGGCCGCGGAACGGGCCACCGGAGGCGGTCAGCAGGATGCGGCGCACACCGGCACCGTCAATGCTGGCGTCGCGCGAGCGCAGGCACTGGAAGATCGCGCTGTGTTCGCTGTCGATCGGGATGATTTCGGCGCCGGCACGTTCGGCAGTGCGGGTCAGCAGCTCACCGGCCAGCACCAGCGATTCCTTGTTGGCCAGCAGGATGCGCTTGCCCGCGGCGGCCGCGGCCAGGGTGGAAGACAGCCCGGCCGCACCGACGATGGCGGCGACCACGGTGTCGCAGGCATCGCTGGCGGCCAGCTGGTCCAGCGCGGCATGGCCGGCATGCGCCTCGGTGGCGAGTCCGGCATCGCGCAGGCCGTCGCGCAGCTCGGCGAACAGTGATGCGTCGGCGATCACCGCGTGCGCGGGCTTGTGCTGGCGGCACAGCGCCAGCAGCGCCTGCACCTGGCGGCCGGCGGCCAGCACGGTGGCCTGATAGCGCTGCGGGTGGCGGGCGATCACGTCCAGCGTGGAGGCACCGATCGAGCCGGTGGCGCCGAACACGGCGACCCGGCGCAGGTCTGCGACAGCATTCATGGTCAGAACCCGAAGATTTCCTTGCCGAGTGCGAACACCGGCACTGCAGCCAAGACGCCGTCGACACGGTCGAGCACGCCGCCATGGCCCGGAATCAGGTGGCCCGAGTCCTTGGCGCCGGCGTGACGCTTGATCAGGCTTTCAAACAGATCACCCAGTACCGAGGCGAACACGGCCACCACCGAGGTGATCAGCAGGCCCGGCAGATGTGCGGTATCGATGCCGGCCAGCCAGCCCAGGCCGACGGCCACGGCGACACCGGCCAGCAGGCCGCCGAACAGGCCTTCCCATGTCTTGTTGGGGCTGATGCGCGGGGCCAGCTTGTGCTTGCCGAAGTGACGGCCGGCGAAATAGGCGCCCGAATCGGCCGCCCAGACCAGTGCCAGGGCAGCCAGCAGCCACAGGTGGCCCTGCTTGCCCGGCGGATCGCCGCCAGCATGGATCAGCACCAGCGCGGCCCAGGCCGGAACGATGGCCAGCGTTCCGGCCAGCATCTTCACGATGCGCGAGGGTGCCGACGGTTGCGCGCCGAAATTGAAGAAGCGAAGCCAGACCAGCGCCGCCAACCACCAGGCGACGCCGGCCAGGGTGGTTATCTGGAACAGCACCAGCGTGCTGCCATCGGCCCAGACCAGCAGCACCATCAGCAGCAGGTTCAGCACCAGCAGCACGGTGCGCGCGAGGGTGTCTTCGATGCCGGCCAGCTTCAGCCACTCCCACAGGCCGATCAGCAGCACCGCAGCCGCCGCCGCTGCCAACCATTGGGTCGGCAGCAGCAGGATCGCGGCAATGGCGACCGGCGCCATGATCAGCGCGGCAAGGACTCGGGTCTTGGTCATGGGCTGGAAGTCTCGGTGGCCAGTGCGGCGATCTGGGCGCTGGTCAGGCCGAAACGACGCTCACGGCTGCCATAGGCGTCCAGCGCCTGCTGCAGCAGAGCGGGATCGAAGTCCGGCCACAGCGCCTCGGTGAACCACAGCTCGGTGTACGCCAGCTGCCACAGCAGGAAGTTGCTGATGCGGGTGTCGCCACCGGTGCGGATGAACAGGTCCGGTGGCGGCAGGTCGGCCAGGGCGACCTGGCTGCCCAGCAGCGATTCGTCGATCTGTTCGGGCAGCAGGCGGCCGGCGGCGACCTCGGCGGCCAGTGTGCGCGCGGCGCGGGTGATGTCCTGGCGGCCACCGTAGCTGGCGGCGATCGACAGGGTCAGGGTGGTGTTGTCCGCGGTGCGCTGCTCGGCCAGCTGCATGCGGCTGACCAGCCCGGCGCCGAAGCGTTCGCGCTCGCCGATGAAGCGCACGCGCACGCCACGCCGATGCAACTCGTCCACTTCGCGGTCGAGCGCGCCGAGGAACAGCTTCATCAACGCATCGACTTCTTCCTGCGGCCGGCCCCAGTTTTCGCTGGAGAACGCGAACAGGGTCAGCGCCGGAATACCCAGCTCAAGGCAGCGCTCGATGGTGCGGTTGACCGCACGCGCGCCGGCCCGGTGGCCGATCACGCGCGGACGACGGCGCTGCTGTGCCCAGCGCCCATTGCCATCCATGATGATGGCAATGTGGCGGGGCAGGGCGGCCGGCAACGGAGGCGGGACTGAAGGCATCGACTTCAGACCGACAGCAGTTCTTTTTCCTTGTCGGCAACGACCTTGTCGACGTCCTTGATGTGGGTGTCGGTCAACTTCTGGATGTCGTCTTCACCGCGCTTCTTCTCGTCTTCGCTGATCGCCTTGTCCTTGACCAGCTTGGCGATTTCCTTGTTCGCGTCCTGACGGATGTTGCGGATCGCGATCTTGGCGCCTTCCCCTTCCTTCTGCACCTGCTTGACCAGCTCCTTGCGGCGCTCTTCGGTCGGCGGCGGCATGTTGATGCGGATCGCGGTGCCCAGCGTGTTCGGGGTGAACTCGGCGTTGTAGAGACCCTTTTCGATCTCCTTGATCATGCTCTTGTCGAACGGCGTGACGAGCAGCGAGTGGGCGTCGGCGTTGGAGATCGATGCGACCTGGTTCAGCGGGGTGCTGGCGTTGCCATAGGCGCTGACCGTGACGCGGTCCAGCAGGGCCGGGGTGGCGCGGCCGGTGCGGATCGAGGTGAGGGTGTGCTTCAGAGCGTCGATGCTCTTGGCCATGCGCGTCTGCGCGTTGTTCTTGATGTCGTTGAGCATCGCCCGGTCCTGGGTGTAACTGGAATCGGGCGATTATAGGCGAATACGGGACGCTGCCGGGCCTGAATCGGCCCGGAGCTCGCCTGGCACTCAGGCTCAGGCCGGGTCGCGGCCCTGGACCAGGGTGCCGATGTTCTCGCCGCTGAGGATCTTCAGCAGCTCGCCCGGCTGTCCCATGTCGAACACGCGCATCGGCAGGTCGCTGTCGCGGGCCAGTGCGAAGGCGGCGGTATCCATCACTTCCAGGCCACGGCGGATCACTTCGTCGTAGCTCAGGCTGTCGAAGCGGACCGCGTCGCTGTGCTTGTTCGGGTCCTTGTCGTACACGCCGTCAACCTTGGTCGCCTTCAGCAGCAGGTCGGCGCCGATCTCGATCGCGCGCAGGGCGGCACCGGAGTCGGTGGTGAAGAACGGGCTGCCGACGCCGGCGGCGAAGATCACCAGGCGGCCCTTTTCCAGATGGCGGATGGCGCGGCGCCGGATGTAGTCCTCGCACACGTCGTTGATCTTGATCGCGCTCATCACCCGGGCCTTGGCGCCCAGCTTTTCCAAGGCGTCCTGCATGGCCAGAGCGTTGATGACCGTGGCCAGCATGCCCATCTGGTCGCCGGTGACCCGGTCCATGCCGCCAGCGGCCAGGCCGGCGCCGCGGAAGATGTTGCCGCCGCCGATCACCAGTGCAACTTCGGCGCCTGCCTGCTGGGCTTCGATGACCTCACGGGCCAGGCGGTTGATGATCTTCGGGTCGATGCCGTAGTCCTCATCTCCCATCAGCGCCTCCCCGGACAGTTTCAGAAGGATGCGGCGATAGGCGAGCTTGGACATGGGGACCTCGGGTGCGTGGAAATCGCGGGCGATTCTACGCGCATGCGGCGTCGGGCCAAAGTGTTTTGTGCACTGCGGCGCAAAATCCTGCCATCCGCCCCGGTCACGCGGGGCGTCCCGTTCAGCCCAGCTCGGCGCCGGCGGTGGCTGAAAGCTTCTCGTGGCCGAGGGCGCCTGGGGAGCGGGCGATCACCCGGTTGCGGCCCAGGTTCTTCGATCGGTACAGCACATCGTCGGCGGCACGCAGCAGGTCCTGCACGTCGGCAAAGCGCTCGTAGCCGCCCTGGGTGGCCACGCCGGCGGAGAAGGTGACGAACAACGGACCTCCCTCCAGCTCGGCCATCGGCGTGGCGACGATGTTGGCCAGTACCCGGCGGATCACGTCCAGGGCCACGCTTTCGCTGGTATTGGGCAGTAGCGCGACGAATTCCTCGCCGCCGAAGCGGGCCACGGTGTCGCTGTTGCGCAGCTGGCCCTGCAGCTTGGCGGCAAAGGCGCGCAGCACCTCGTCGCCGGTCAGGTGGCCGTGGGCATCGTTGATCTTCTTGAAGTCGTCCAGGTCGATGAAGGCCACCGACAGCGGCCAGCCCTGGCGCCCGGCGCGCAGGAACTCCTGCTCCAGCACCGCCTCCAGCTGGCGGCGGTTGAGCACGCCGGTCAGGGCGTCGCGGTGGGCCTGGTCGGCCAGGCGCTTGGCCCGCGCCTCGAATTCGTCGGCGCGGCGGCGCGCCTGGTCGGCATCCTGCAGCTCGCGCAGGTTGCGCAGGGTGGCCAGCTCCTGCGCGTGGTCGATCAGCTCACGGACCCGCGAGGGCGAGTTCAGCCCGGCCTCGAACAGGCTGGCGATGTCCGGCAGGGCCTCGCTGATGCGGGTCAGCACCTGGTCGAAACGGGCGCTGTCGAGTTCCAGCCGGTCATGTACCTGGTGCAGGGCGCGCTCGCGGGCGGCATCGGCATCTTCGTCCAGCCAGATGTCGGCGACAGCGCCGGACAGCTGCACGCAGGCCTGGAACGGCGAATCGGCAGCGTCGTCGTCCTCGCTGTGGCTGATGCTCTCCACCAGATAGCGCGGCAGGCCCCATTGCTCGGCCACCCAGGCGCCGACATCGGCGTGGCTGCAGCCGAGCGCGTCGCGCTCGCGGGCAACCAGGTCCGTGTTGTCACGGGCTTCGCGCAGCAGCGGCAGGTAGCGCTCCGATTCGGCCTGGGCCAGGCACAGCACGCCCAGGTCCTGCAGCAGCCCGGCCAGCATCAGTTCCTCCAGGCGGCGCAGGCCGCGGGCCTGGCCCAGCTGGCTGGCGGCCAGTGCGCTGAGAATGCTGCGCTTCCACGCGCGCTGGCGCAGGTCGTGGTCGGCACCGGCGCCGCCGGTCAGGCCCTGGGTGACGGTGAAGCCCAGGGCAAGGCTGATCGTGGCATTCAGGCCGAGCATGGTCAGTGCCTGGCCGAGGTTCTCGATGCGGCGACGACTGGCGTACAGCGGCGAATTGGCGATGCGCAGCATGCGAGCGCTCAGCGCCATGTCGATGGCGATGATGTCGGCGGCGGTGGCGATGTCCGCTTCCGGGTCCTGTGCCAGTTCGATGATGCGCAGGGCAATACCGGGTGGCGAAGGCAGGTTGCGGCAGAGCGCCAGGGCAGCTGTCAGCTCGGGAGGCATGTCGGGTCGTTCAATTCCATTGGGACAAGAATACCTAGGAATGCATCACAGTCCGCGATTTTCGTTCCTGCTATGTGACTGTGGATTCCCTGCGCCGAGTATCGGCTTGATTCGCGCGCAACGCAAAGGTGCCGGTGTGCGCGGCGTCGGTGTGCGCAACAACAGTTGGAGCATGAGCCTCCCATTGTCCCGGGCATAAAAAAAGAGCCGCGGATTCCCGCGGCTCCTTCTGGTCGCTTCGCAGCCGGAAGGCTGGAATCAGACCTGCATCGCCTTGGCAACTTCAGCGGCGTAGTCTTCCACCACCTTCTCGATGCCTTCGCCGACGATCAGCAGCTTGAAGCCAGCCACGTCGGCGCCAGCGGCCTTGACCACCTGCTCGACGGTGGTGTCGCCCAGCACGTAGGTCTGGCCGTACAGGGTCACGTCGCTGACGATCTTGTTGATCTTGCCGCTGATGATCTTTTCCAGGATCTCGGCCGGCTTGGCCTTGTCCTTTTCGGACATCTTGGCCAGCTCGATTTCCTTTTCCTTTTCGACGAAGTCGGCCGGAACGTCCGACGCCTTGTTGTGCGGCGGCTTCAGGGCAGCCACGTGCATCGCCAGGCCACGGGCCAGCTCGACGTCGCCGCCGATCAGGTCGACCAGTACGCCAACCTTGCCGTTGGTGTGGACGTAGGCACCGATGTTGCCGGTGGTGTCGACCTTGACCATGCGGCGGATCTGGATGTTCTCACCCAGGGTCTGCACGGCGGTGGCGCGGGCTTCTTCAACGGTGCGGCCATCGGCCAGCTTGGCAGCCTTCACGGCTTCGACGTCGGTGGCGCCCGATGCCAGGGCGGCAGCGGCGACGGCATTGACGAAGGACTTGAAGTTGTCATCGTTGGCGACGAAGTCGGTTTCCGAGTTGACTTCGACCAGCACGGCCTTGCCGCCATCCTGGGCCAGGCCCAGGCGGCCTTCGGCGGCCACGCGGTCAGCCTTCTTGTCGGCCTTGGCGGCGCCGGACTTGCGCATGGCTTCAGCAGCAGCGTCGATGTCGCCGTTGGCTTCGGTGAGAGCCTTCTTGCATTCCATCATGCCGGCGCCGGTGCGCTCGCGCAGTTCCTTGACCAGGGAAGCAGTGATTTCCACGGGATTACCTCACGAAAGAAAGGGGTTGGGCCGGCATGGTGGCCGGCCCGTGTGACACGGTCCTGTCACGCGCCAGGGGCTGCGTGCAGGGAGGGTGGACGCCGGGCGTCCACCCGGGCCTGGATCAGGCCTGGGCGTCGTCGCCCTTCTTGGCAGCCTTCTTGGCCGGAGCGCGGCGGGCCGGCTTCTCTTCGCCTTCAGCAGCGGCTTCCGCGAACTCTTCCTCGCGCACCGAAGCGGCGTGCGGCGCAGCGGCCTTGCCTTCCAGTACGGCGTCGGCAGCGGCGCGGGCGTACAGCTGCACAGCGCGGATGGCGTCGTCGTTGCCCGGGATGGCGTAGTCCACCAGTTCCGGGTTGTAGTTGGTGTCGACCACGGCGATGACCGGAATGCCCAGCTTCTTGGCTTCCTTGATCGCGATGTCTTCGTGGCCGATGTCGATCACGAAGATGGCGTCCGGCAGACGGTTCATGTCCTTGATGCCGCCCAGCGAGGCTTCCAGCTTGTCGCGCTCGCGACGCAGGCCCAGCACTTCGTGCTTGACCAGCTTCTCGAAGGTGCCGTCGGTTTCACCGGCTTCCAGTTCCTTCAGGCGGGCAACCGACTGCTTGACGGTACGGAAGTTGGTCAGGGTGCCGCCCAGCCAACGCTGGTTCATGAACGGCATGCCGCAACGCTCGGCTTCTTCCTTGATGGTCTCGCGGGCGCTGCGCTTGGTGCCCAGGAACAGGACGGTGCCGCGCTTCTGGGCAACCGACGAGATGAAGTTCATCGCGTCGTTGAACAGCGGGACGGTCTTTTCCAGGTTGATGATGTGGATCTTGCCGCGGGCGCCGAAGATGTACGGAGCCATCTTCGGGTTCCAGTAGCGGGTCTGGTGGCCGAAGTGGACGCCGGCTTCCAGCATCTGACGCATGGTGACCTGGGGCATTGCAATACTCCTGATATGGAACCAGCGATTCCGCCCGCGGGGATAGGTATGCGGGACGCGTGGAAGCGCGATCGGTTCCGGGGTTGGGCTTCCCTGTTGCCTCCGTGGCCGAACTCCTTGCGGAGCACCCCGGCACGGATGGGGGCAGCAGGTGTGGATTCACCGGTGACGTCCGGTGTGGACGGTCTCCCGCGCACGCAGGCGGCAGGAATCCGGTCGATTATAGCCCGCTCGGTGCGCTCGCTGCAATTGCCGGGTCCGGCACGGTCAGATCGATCACGCGGCCGTCCTGCAGCCGGGCCTGGAAATGGCCACGGGCATAGCCGTTGGCATGGGCGGGGAGGGCCCAGCGACGCTCCCGGCCCGCCAGCAGGTAGCCGGCCAGTCCCGGCAGCAGCAGGGTGCGGCGGCCATCGTCGGCGACGAACGCAAGATCGTGCAGGCGGGCGTGTACGGTACCTGCGTTGCTCAATCGCAGAAAGGGATGTGACGTACCGGGTTCGATCCCGGCATGCAGCTCCGGCCACGCCAAGGGCATGGCGTGTCCCCTGAACAAGGGCAGCGAGTACCGTGGCAGGTCCGGTTCAGTGGGAGCCAGAAGCACCCGGTAGGCCTGCTCGACGGCAATGGGTGACCTGTCCCGGGGCAGCAGCCAGATGCGTTGGCGGGTGCCGGGCGGGAGGTCGAGCCGGGCAGGGCTGGCCAGGATCTGGTCGCTGGGCCGCAGCTTTTCCGCGTCGGCCTGCTGTTCCCAGCTCAGGATCCGAACCTCGCCCTGCCAGCGGCCGGGACCGGGGTTGTACAGCCACAGCTCGCTGTGTCCCCCTTCGGCTGGCAGCTGCAGGGTGGTCGGCACCAGGTCCAGCGCCGACGCGGGCAGCGCCAGCAGCAGTACCAGCAGGCTGAGCAGGGTACGCATCAGTAGATGACGGTCACGGCGGGCGCCGCGTCGTCGCTGTCGGCCGGCGGCGCGAGATCGCGGATCTGTTGCGGAAGCTCGGGCGCGTCGCTGCGCTTGTGCGGTGCCGCGCATCGGGTGTTGCCGGCATCACCGCTGCAGCCCTCGACCACGGTCAGCCGGATCTGCAGGGGTGTACTGCCGGGATCGGCCCACGCGGGCGTACTGGCGACCAGCATCGCCCCGATCAGAAGTGCGCGAACCACCTGCCATCCACCGTGCCGTAGGACCCGTTGCGCGGTATCGGCAGGTTGCGCCGGAACTGTAGAGCCGAGCCCATGCTCGGCTTGCCGGATGCCAGAAAATGAAGCCGAGCATGGGCTCGGCTCTACAGGGGACTCAATAGGTGATCGTCACCTGCACCAGATCGTTGTAGGTACCGGCCGCGGGCTGGCCGGTGACCGGCGGCACCCGGCCATAGATGGTCAGCTGCTGCGCGCTGCCACTTCCGGTGCCGCCAACGGTATCGACGTTGAGGGTACTACCCCAGCGCAGGCTGCGCGCGGCATCGCGGTACAGCTCATAGGGGAGGTAGTAGGTGCCGCTGCCAATGGTGGTGGCCATGCGCCGGGTGGTGGAGGCGCCGGGGTTGTTCTGGCCGTTGTTGAGGCTGATCTGGTAGGCAGTGTTCTTCAGGCAGGTCAGCGTGAGCGTGGCGGTCCGGTCGATGTTGGCGGGAATGCTGCCGGTGACGTTGCCGAAGTCCATGCTGGTGGTGACGTAGCTGCCGCATTGCGGCAGCACGTTGGCAGTGGCGGTGAAGCTGAATGCCCCACTGGCGCTGTTGGTGCCGGTCGCGCCGCCGTTGCAGGTGGCCGGCACGGTGGCGGTGCCGAGCAGGACTTCGTTCCAGGCCCAGGTAAGCACCACGTTGGCGCCGCTGAAGGTGCTGCTGTAGGCACCCGAAGCGAGGATCTGGTTGGCAGGGATCTGCGCGAACAGCTGCACGGACTGCGCACCGCTGCCGCCGGTCAGCAGCGGCACGCTGTAGCTCATGGTCAGTTCCTGCGCGGGTGGCGTGCCGCGCGGCACCAGGCCGGTGGCCTGGCTGTAGCTGGCGGTGTTGTACAACTGGAAGTTCATGGTGTCGCTGGTGGAGGTGGACATCGTGCGGAAGGTGGAGCTGCTGCCGCCGCCACTGCCGGCGCCGATACCCACGCAGACGCGGACGCCGGTGGTGGCCAGCAGGCTCAGTGCGGCGGTGGTGCAGGTCACCGTGATGTTCAGCGTTGCCGCTGTAGGGCCGGGAGCGTTGCTGTTGATGTTGCCGAATGGCAGGGTCGGGTTCGCGATTGCCGTGCAGACCGCTGTCGCCCGGGCCGGCAGTGCCGCGAGCAGGCCGGCGACCAGCAGCACGCCGAGCAGCAGCACCCTCACGGCGCGACCTCCGGAATGCACTGCAGCGGTGCCGGCTTCGGCCGGGCGCCAGACGCCACCACCTTGGGCTGGTCGGGTACCTTCACCCGGCACTGGCCGCGGCTGGTGGTGATGTACAGCACGCTGCCGGCAGCGATGTCTTCCAGGTACAGCAGGCCGTCATAGCCCACCGTGGCCTGGCGTCCATCGGGCAGCTGCACTTCGCTGCCCACTTCCAGTGGCTGCCCGTCCATGCTCTGAAGCGTCAGGCTCAGAGAGGGACGTGAGCGCAACTGGAATGTCACGTGGGTACCGGCGCGCTGGCGCGGCGTCACCCAGTCCTCGATGCGGTCGGCACGCATCTCCTCGGGCAGGTCCAGGGTGTCGATCGAGACCCGGTTGCGCTGCCAGGAAAGCAGCGGGCTGACCAGCAACAGGCCACGATCATCGGTGACGCCGATCAGGCGGTTCTCCAGACGCACCGGCACGCCGCCGACGCCGTTGGTGCTGATCACCGCGAACGCGTCCGAGACCTCGCGGGTGGCGAACGCGTGCCCGCTCATCCAGACCAGGCTGCCACTGGCGCTGCCGTAGGCATAGTTGAGCCCGCCCTGGCGCGAGGCGCCGAACGAGTAGCGGCCGATGTCATTGAGGATGCCGACTTCGGCCAGGCCGCCGTTGCCGTCCTCGCCGTGGCGCACCTGCGCGCGCCAGCCGATGCCGCCTGCACTGCCATCGCCGGGCACCGGCTGGGTGACGTCGGCCACCCAGGTCTGGCTGTCGCCGTTGCGCTGGCTGGACAGGCTGGCCTGGCGGTTGTTGCCCAGGCTGGCGGTCACCGACAGATAGATGCTGCGGTCATCACTCTGGTCCAGGTTCTGGTTCACCGACAGGTAGGCCGACCAGCGCTGGCTCCAGGTGCGCGACCAGAACAGGCTGGCATAGCGGTTGTCTTCGCCATCGGGGTAGCGCAGGCGCAGGTAGCTGGCGCTGAGCGTGCCCAGCCGCAGCAGATCGAGCCCGACCGTGGCCTGTTCGCTGATGCTCGGCGGCAGGTTGCCCTGCAGCGCGCCGAGGTCACGGTAGTCGCCGTGGCTGCGCACGCTGCGCAGGTTGACGTTGAGACGGCGGTTGTTCCAGCTGTAACCCAGTGCCCACTGCCCGCCCTGCAGGCCGTGATGGTTGCTGTGCGCGTAGGCCGCGTTGAACACGCCGGCGCCGCCCAGCAGCCACCAGCCGCCGATGCCGGCCTGGGCCAGGCCACCTCCGCCTTCGGCATGCGCTTCACCGGTGAAGGTATCGCTGATGCCGCCGCGCCAGCTGGCACTGGCCACGGTGCGATCGTCGTAGGCGAAGGAGCGCTGGCCGAAGTCTTGGCGCAGGTGGCCGACGCCGACCGACCAGTCGGACAGTCCCTTGGCCAGCAGTTGCTGGGTGCCATAGAAACTGAAATCCAGTGTCTGCATGCGGCCGAATGCGTCGGTGACCACGACCTGTGCGTTGCCGGTGCCGCTGATGCCTGGCTGCGCGGCCAGCTGGAACGGGCCGACCGGGACCTGGCCGCTGTACTGGCGCAGGCCGTCGACATACAGCTCGACGGTGGAGGGCACCACGGCCTGGCCGAGGAAGCTGGGCGTGGGAGTGAGCACGCGATACGGCTGCAGGCCGTAGTTGCGGCCGATCTGCAGGCCGCCCAGGCGCACCGGGCGGGTCCAGTCGACGAAGCCGCTGTAGAAATCGCCGACCTCCAGCGTCATCGCCTTGTCGGGGAAATCCAGGCTCCAGCGCGTATCCAGGCGCACGCTCTCACCGCGCCAGCGACGATCGCCGGGCTGCTGGTAGCGTCGGCTGACCGCGGTGTTTTCGAAGGTGCCGTTGCCGACGCCGAACAGGCGCAGTTCCGAGCTCAGGCTGAGGTTGCCGAGCGTATCCACCCGGCTGCCATACACGTCATAGTTGAGCAGCAGTCCGGGTGAGGCACTGCCTGCAGGGGCGCGCGTCTGCGGGCGGCTGAGCACGGTAGTCGGCAGGGTCAGCTGGTCCAGCGGCACGTCCAGCGCCAGGGTCTGCAGGCGTGCGTCATAGCGCACCACCGCGCCGCTGATCTGGTCCAGGTACACCGGTGCATCGCCGTTGGCGTTGAAGCCGAGCTGGCGCAGCACGTCGGGGCTGGCCTGCAGGCGGCCACGGTTCTCGATGAAAGGCATCAGGCCGCGTGGGGTGCTGTTGAGCGCCACGTCCAGGTACAGCGTCTGGTTGGCGGTCAATGGTGTGGGCGGTGGCAGGATCGCATCGGCGGAGATGCCTGATACATCGGCGGCGGTGGTGGCCGCTGCACCGGACACATCGGCGGCTTGGATCGCCGCAGGAGCCAGGGCAGCAAGCAGCGCACCCATCAACGCCTCAGCGAGCCGATGGAGGCGACAGCGGCGTCTGTTCCGACTCGCCATTGAGCTTGGCCGTGATCTGGTCGTTGTCGCGGTCGATCGCCGTGCGCTCGATCGGCCAGCGCATCACCTGCCCGGGCAGCACGTATCCCAGCAGTCCGGGATGCACGATGCGCGGGCGCGTGGCACTACCCAGCGCGAGATCGGCGATCTGCGCATAGCTGTTGCCCGCGTTGGCCACCTCGACGCCGTTGCGGCCATCGGGCAACTGCACCAGGCGGGCCTGCAGTTGCGGCGCAAGCTTGCCGGCGGCGGGCTGCACGAACACCGGTATCGAATAGCGCAGCACGAACTGCATCCCTTCGGCACGGGTGGCCAGATCGGGCACCTCGTCGACGATCAATCGGTAATGCTGCTGTGCAGGCGGTGGCGTCCTGTCCGGACGCATCACCCGGACCAGCTGCTGCTGTCCGGCAGCCAGTTCCTGCATCGGCGGGGTGACCACCAGCCCATCGGTGGGCAACAGTTGTTCCTGCCCGTCCTGCTGCACCCAGCGGAACACCCGCACCTGCAGCTTCACCGGCGAGGTGCCGCTGTTGGTCAGCCAAAGCTCGCCGGCGCGCTGGCGCGCTTCCAGCTGCAGGCTGGTCGGGGCGACCTGCAGGCTGGTGGCTTCGACCGGGGCGGCGAGTACCAGGCTCAGGACGAGCAGCACCACGCCGGTGGCGCGCCACGGGCGGGGTCGGGCCATGCGGGCGTGCTCCATCAATAGGTGATCGTGGCGGTAACCGTATCCAGGTAGTTGCCGGTCGCCGGGTTGTTCGTACTGAGGTTCAGGATCTGGCCGTAGACGATGTAGGGCACGGCGAGCCCGGTGCCGATGCCAGCCTGGGTGTTGGTGCCGGAGGTGGCACCCCAGACCAGGGTGTGTGCGGCGTCCTGGTAGAGCTGGTAGCCGACGTAGTTGTTGGCGGTCACCGCGGCGTTGGTGTTCTTCATCCGGCGGGTGGTGACGTCATTGGCGGTGCTGGCGTTGGCACCTGCATTCAGTGAAATCGTGTACGGGGTCAGTGCCGAGCACTGGGCGGTGACCGTGCCCTGGCCCAGGGTGGGGGTCGCCGTGGTCGAGGCGGCGGTGCCGAAGTCGACGTTGGTGGCCGCCGCGGCGGTGATGGTGCAGGCCTTGGTGACCACCAGGGTGACATTGAAGGTGGTGGTGTCTGCGGCCAGGGCCGGGCTGGACAGCAGAACCCCGGTCAAAGCCCAGGCAAGCGGGGAACGAAGCGCGGATCGCATGGACAACCTCCCTGACCCGAAGGTCCGTTGAACAAGGCGAAGGCGGCACGTTCGGCACCGCTTCGGCGACGGTGACCCCAGCTTAGGTGGCGTAAGTGTCTGTATTCCGTGATAAATGAGGAGGCGAAAGGGTGGCGGGGGTCACGCTTTCACTTTCCTTGCCGGAACCGTGCATGGCCCGGATCGCCAGTTGGGTGGCGTTCGTTCAGATTGTGGCCGGATCGGCGATAATGGCGGCCATGAGCGTGAATCTGAAAACCCCGCAGGAAATCGAGATGATGCGAATCGCTGGCCGCCTGGCCAGCGAAGTGCTCGACATCGTCACCCCCCACGTCAAGCCCGGTGTCACCACCGAGGAACTGGACCGCATCTGCCACGACCACATCGTGAACGTGCAGGGCGCCATTCCGGCCAACGTCGGCTACCGCGGCTTCCCGAAGACCGTATGCACCTCGGTCAACAACGTCATCTGCCATGGCATCCCCAGCGAAGGGAAGGTGCTAAAGGATGGCGACATCATCAACATCGACGTCACCGTCATCAAGGATGGCTGGCACGGCGACACCAGCCGCATGTACTTCGTCGGCACGCCGTCGGTGATGGCCCGCCGCCTGGTGGAAACCACCTACGAAGCCATGTGGCGCGGCATCCGCGCGGTACGTCCGGGTGCCACGCTGGGCGACATCGGCCATGCCATCCAGAGCTATGCCGAAGGCGAGCGTTTCAGCGTGGTGCGCGAGTACTGCGGCCACGGCATCGGCAAGGTCTACCACGATGAGCCGCAGGTGGTGCATTACGGCCGCCCGGGCCAGGGCCTGGTGCTGCAGCCGGGCATGACCTTCACCATCGAGCCGATGATCAACGAGGGCACCCGCTACAACAAGGTGCTGCCGGATGGCTGGACCGTGGTGACCAAGGACCGCAAGCTGTCGGCACAGTGGGAGCACATGATCGCGGTCACCGAGACCGGCGTGGACGTGCTGACCCTGTCGCCGGGCGAGTCGCAGGTCTCCTGAGGATGCTGCCGGCGAGTTCGCTGCTGGACACGCCGGCCGCGTCGCTCAACGACCCGGACTGGGCTGCTGCCGCGCGCCAGGCGCTGCAGCAGGCCGACGCGCGCCTGTACCGCCGCTTCGACCAGGGCGACAACATCGAGCGCCTGCTGGCGCTGCGCGCGCGTGCCGCCGACCATCTGATCCGCCTGGCGTGGCAGCGTTGCCTGGCGGCCGATAGCGGGCTGTCGTTGTTCGCGGTGGGGGGCTATGGCCGCGGTGAACTGTTCCCGCGATCGGACATCGACCTGCTGGTGTTCGGTGATCCGCCGGCACAGTTGGCGCATGAATCCGCACTGGCACGCCTGTTCGCACTGCTGTGGGACTGCGGGCTCGCAGTCAGCCATGCGGTGCGTTCGGCGCCGCAGTGCCGTGAGGCGGCGGCGGACCAGACCGTGCTGACTGCACTGATCGAGGCGCGCCCGATCCTGGCCGATGATGCGGCACGCCGCGCGCTGCGCGAGGCCATCGACGATCGGGAACTGTGGCCGGCACGCGCGTTTTTCCTGGCCAAGCTGGAAGAGCTGCGCAACCGCCACCAGCGTTTTGGCGACACCGCCGACAACCTGGAGCCGGACCTGAAGGATGGCCCCGGTGGCCTGCGCGATCTCAACACGCTGGGCTGGATGGCACTGCGTGCCTTCGGCGTGCGTGACCTGGAGGCGCTGGTCGGGCTCGGCCATCTGGGCGCCGACGAAGCGGCAGCACTGAAGCGCGAACGTGCGGTGCTGGCGCGGCTGCGTTTCGGCCTGCACCTGGTGGCGCGACGCCCCGAAGAGCGGTTGCGCTTCGATTACCAGAAGACCCTGGCTGCACGCCTGGGCTTTGAAGACGATGCCGAGAATCTCGGTGTCGAGAAGATGATGCAGGGCTTCTACCGCGCCGCGCTGGTGGTGCGCCGGATCAGCGACCGCCTGCTGCAGCGCTTCGAGGAGCAGTTCGACGGCGAGGCGCAGCCGGAGCCGTTGACCGTGGGCTTTTCCCTGCGCCGTGGCTACCTGGCGGCCAACGAAGCCGACTGGCCGCGCGGCGATATCGGCCAGGTGTTCGCACTGTTTGCCAGCTGGGCCAACAATCCGCAGGTGCGCGGCCTGCATTCGCTGACCGCGCGGGCGCTGGCTGAAGCGCTGCCGCTGTTGCCGGCCTACGACCAGGCCGACGCCGATGCGCGCGAGCAGTTCCTGGCGTTGCTGCGCGGCCAGCGCCCGGTCGATACGCTCTCGCGCATGGCACGGCTGGGCGTGCTTGGCCAGTGGATTCCCGCCTTCGCCCAGGTCAGTGGGCGCATGCAGTTCGACCTGTTCCATGTCTACACCGTCGACCAGCACACGCTGATGGTCCTGCGCAACATCGGCCTGTTCGCCAGCAGCCGTGCCGACGAGCGCTTCTCGATCGCGCATGAAGTGTGGCCACGCCTGCGCAAGCCGGAGCTGCTGCTGCTGGCCGGCCTGTTCCATGACATCGCCAAGGGCCGTGGCGGCGACCATTCGGAGCTGGGCGCGGTCGATGCGCGCGCGTTCTGCCAGGCGCATGCGCTGAGCACGTCCGACACCGAACTGGTGGCGTGGCTGGTCGAGCAGCACCTGCGCATGTCGGTGACCGCGCAGAAGCAGGACATCGCCGACCCGGAGGTGATCCATCGCTTCGCCACCCTGGTCGGCAGCCGCGACCGCCTGGACTACCTGTACCTGCTGACCTGCGCCGACATCGCCGGCACCAGCCCGAAGCTGTGGAATGCCTGGAAGGACCGCCTGCTGGCCGACCTGTACTTCGCCACCCGGCGCGCGCTGCGCGAGGGGCTGGAACACCCGGTGCCGGCAGCCGAGCGCGTGGCCGAGGCGCGTGACAGCGTGCGCGCGCTGGTGCGCGAGCGGGGTTACGACGATGCCACCATCGACCGCCAGTTCGCGGTGATGCCGGATGAGGGCTTCATCCGCCTGCGCCCGGAGCAGCTGGCCTGGCAGGCCGCCGCGCTGGTGCCGGTGAAGCAGGGCCAGGCGCTGGTGAAGGTACGCCGGATCAGCGTCGACGACCCCGCGCTGGAAGTATTCGTGCATTCGCCGGACCGCGACGGCCTGTTTGCCGCCATCGTGATGACGCTGGACCGCAAGGGCTACGGCATCCACCGCGCACGCGTGCTGGACGGCCCGGCCGATACCATCTTCGATACCTTCGAAGTGAACCCGGCCGATACCTTCGCCGATGGCAGCAGTGCCAATCTGGAAGCGGCGCTGCGCGACGCACTCAGTGGTGACCTGTCGCGCCTGCGGCCGTCACGCCGGGTGGTGCCACGGCAGCTGCGGCACTTCCGCTTTGCCCCGCGCATCGAATTCCGCGATGAGCCGGGTGCAACCCGTTTCGCCCTGGTCGCTCCCGACCGCCCCGGCCTGCTGGCCGATGTGGCGTTCGTGCTGCGCAACCAGGGCCTGCGCGTGCATGATGCGCGCATTGCCACGTTCGGCGAACGCGCCGAAGACACCTTCGTGATCAGTGACGAACACGACCTCCCCCTGACTGAACCTGCCCGGCAGCAGTTGCATGACGCGATGCTGGCCTGCCTGGACCCTGATCGAAACGCCGGAGACCCCGCCTGATGGCCACCAAGCCCGCCAAGAAGACCGCCGCGACCCCCAAGAGCGCAGCGGCCCGGAAACCTGCTGCTGCCGCACCGGCCGCGAAGAAGACCACTGCGCCGAAGAAGGCCGCTGCGGTGAAGGCCCCGGCGAAGAAAGCGGCTGCAGCGAAGAAGGCTCCGGCCAGGAGCGCCGAAGCCGTCCGCGCCGAAACCATCGCCCGCAAGTCGCTGCGCAAGCCGTCGGCACCGGGTGTGGAAGAGCTGAAGTTTGGTATCGAGAGTGCCTTCGAGCGCCGTGCCACCTTGACCCTGCACGAGCTGGAAGGCTCGACCAAGCCGCTGGTCAACCGCGTGATCGACGGCCTGGAGAGCGGTGAGTTCCGCGTCGCCGAGCCGGATGGCCAGGGTGGCTGGAAGGTCAACGAGTGGCTGAAGAAGGCCGTGCTGCTGTATTTCCGCGTCAACGACATGGCGGTGGTCGATGCGCGCCCGGCGCCGTTCTGGGACAAGGTCGAATCGCGCTTCGCCGGTTATGACGAAGCGAAGTTCCGCCGCGGCGGCGTGCGCGTGGTGCCGGGCGCGATCGCCCGCCGCGGTACCTACTTCGGCAAGGACGTGGTGCTGATGCCGAGCTTCACCAACATCGGCGCCTACGTCGGCGAAGGCACCATGGTCGACACCTGGGCCACCGTCGGTTCGTGCGCGCAGATCGGCCAGCACTGCCACCTGTCCGGTGGCGCCGGCATCGGCGGCGTGCTGGAGCCGCTGCAGGCCAGCCCGACCATCATCGAGGACCACTGCTTCATCGGTGCCCGTTCGGAGGTGGTGGAAGGCGTGGTGGTCGGTCACCACAGCGTGATCGGCATGGGCGTGTTCCTCAGCCAGAGCACCCGCATCTACAACCGTGCCACCGGCGAAATCACCTACGGCTACATCCCGCCGTACAGCGTGGTGGTGTCCGGCTCGCTGCCGAGCAAGGACGGTACCCATTCGCTGTACTGCGCGGTGATCGTCAAGCAGGTTGATGCCAAGACCCGCAGCAAGACGAGCGTCAACGACCTGCTGCGCGGCCTGGCCGACTGAAGGTGGCTGCGCCGGAGGATCTGGCGCAGTCCGCGATCTACCGGCATCCGTCCGACACCCTGTTCGGGCGGATGCTGCCGCGCCTGCTGCACGCCCCGCGCTGGACCCGGCTGCGCCGCGCACTGTCGCGGCGCTGGCCGATGCCGGCGATGGTCAGCGATGTGCGCGATGTGGTCTACGTGAGCTGGTGGGTCGATGTGCGCCACGCACCATCGCCACCGCCGGGCCATCATTACGTGGTCCATGCCGGACGTACGCCTTACACCATCCTCAGCTACCGTCACGGCCACTTCGGGCCGGCGTTGGCCGGACCGCTGCGCTCCCTGATGCCGTCTCCAAGGCAGAGCAACTGGCGCTGGTACCTGCGTCGTGACGACGCTCCGGACGGGACACCGGTGGTGCTGTTCGACCGCAACGTGATGGACCAGCTGCCCTTCGTCGCCGGCGCGCGTGCCTTCAGCGATGCCATGCAGCCGCATCTTTCCACCCGCTTCGAACATGCGGTGCGCACCGATGGCCGTGGGAATACCCGGATCGAAGGCGGGCAGGGCAGTGCGCCGGAGCTGTACCTGCAGTGGCAGGCTGCTGCGGGCTGGGAGGACGCGGCATGGACGGCGGCTTTCGGTGGCCATCAGGCCCTCCTGCGTTTCCTCACCTGCCAGGACGAGGCCATCGCCCGTACCTGCGACTGTCGCTGGGCCAGCACCCGTATCGCGCTGCCGGTCGAGATCGACCGCCTGCAGCCGCTGCAGCTTGAAGGCGATCTGCAGTGCCCGCGCCTGCAGGCGCTGGGTGTGAACCTGACCGAGGGGCTGGCCTTCCTGCTGCCACGGGTGCCGTTCCGGGTCGTGTCCGAGCGCCTGTTGTGAGATTCTGGCCCTCTGTTTTCCAGCATCACAGATGGCCATGAGCACCACTGTCTACGGTTTGAAGAACTGCGATACCTGCAAGAAGGCGACCAAGTGGCTGGACCGCTTCGGCGTGCCGTACACCTTCGTCGACTACCGCGACAACAAACCCAGTCCGGAAACCCTGCTGGCGTGGGCAGCGCAGCTGGGTGGCCTGGCGGCGATGGTGAACAAGTCGTCCACCACCTGGCGGCAGTTGCCGGACAACCGCAAGGCCGCCGATTCCGAGGCCGAATGGAAGCTGCTGCTGCGCGAGTACCCGCAGCTGATCAAGCGCCCGCTGGTGGTCACCGCCGACGGCACGGTCAGCCAGGGTTTCAGTGACAACGGCTTCAAGGCCCGCTTCGGCGTGGGTGACGCATGAGCGCGGTCCTCGACCTGACCTGCGAACTGATCGCACGACCCTCGGTGACGCCGGATGATGCTGGCTGCCAGGCACTGCTGGCGGCACGCCTGAAGCAGGCCGGGTTCCAGTGCGATCACCTGCGCCTGGGCGAGGTCGACAACCTGTGGGCGACCCACGGCCAGGGCGCGCCGGTACTGGTACTGCTGGGCCATACCGACGTGGTGCCGACGGGTCCGCGCGAGGCCTGGACCAGCGACCCGTTCACGCCGCAGATCCGCGATGGCGTGCTGTATGGCCGTGGCGCCGCCGACATGAAGGGCAGCGTGGCCGCGTTCGTGGTCGCCGCCGAGCAGTTCGTCGCCGCGCATCCCGATCACCCCGGTACGCTGGCGGTGCTGCTGACCAGCGACGAGGAGGGCGACGCCATCGATGGCGTGCGCCACGTCGCACGGTTGTTCGCCGAACGCGGCCAGCGCATCGACTGGTGCATCACCGGTGAGCCGTCATCGACCGCGATCCTGGGCGACCTGCTGCGCGTGGGGCGTCGTGGCAGCCTGTCGGCCAAGCTGCGCGTGCAGGGCGTGCAGGGCCACGTGGCGTATCCGGAAAAGGCACGCAACCCGATTCACCAGGCGGCTCCGGCCCTGGCCGAACTGAGTGCACGGCGCTGGGACGAAGGCTACGAGAGCTTTCCGCCGACCAGCCTGCAGATCTCCAACATCCACGCCGGCACCGGTGCCAACAACGTGATTCCCGGCGAGCTCGAAGTGGATTTCAACATCCGCTACAACCCGCACTGGGATGCGCCGAAGCTGGAGGCGGAGATCACCGCACTGCTGGACCGGCATGGCCTGCAGTACACGCTGAAGTGGCACCGCAGCGGTGAGCCGTTCTACACCCCGGAAGGCACGCTGCGCGCCACCGCCCGTGCAGTGCTGGCCGAGCACATCAGCCGTGCCCCGGAAGAAAGCACCGGCGGCGGCACGTCCGATGCTCGCTTCATCGCGCCGCTGGGTGCGCAGTGCATCGAAGTGGGGCCGGTGAACGCCAGCATCCATCAGGTGGACGAGAACGTGCGCGTGGACGATCTGGAAGCGTTGCCGGGGCTGTACCAGCGGCTGGTGGAACGGCTCCTGGTGTGAGCCTGCGACGGTGGGTGCCGACCGTTGGTCGGCACGCCCCCCCCGCCGGAGCTACATCTCTGTAGAGCCGAGCCATGCTCGGCTGATGTCTACCGGCAGAAGCAGCCGAGCATGGCTCGGCTCCACTATTCCGAAAAGAGGAAGAACGGCGGCTCGACCGCTTTCTTCCAGTAACTCGGCGCCGCCATGTAGAAGCGCTGCGCCTCGGCCTTGGCAAACCAGCGCGCCGCCGCCTCGTTGTCCTTCTCCACCCCCGGCGCGCTGCGGCCCAGCAGCAGCCCGGCGAAGTACTGGCCGAACACATTGCCCTTCTCGCCAGCGCGCTGGTACAGCTGCAGCGCACGCGCCGGATCGCGCGGCAGTCCCATGCCCCCCTCCAGCAGCGCGCCCAGGTCTACCTGCGCTTCGGCATCGCCACGCTCGGCACGGCGCTGGATCTGCACAACCCGCGGATGCACGGTGTCATCCTGTGCGGCCACCGCATCCGGCAGTCGCGACGACGAACTCGGGTATCGCTTGTAGATCATTTCGCGCAGGTCCCAGCGCAGCGCCTGTTGCGCGTCGCCACGCTGACGATAGGCCTTGGCGAGTTCGTAGAACGCATAGGGATTGCCGTGGTAGGCCGCCGCCAGATAGGCGCGTTCGCCACGTCGCCAGGATGCGCGCAGCACCGGTGCCGGGTTGATGTGGGGGCTGTCGGCATGGCGCAGCGTGCCGGAGATCCAGATCCGGCCCAGTGCTTCTTCCGCCCTGGTGTTGTGGAAGGTCCAGGGGGCGACCGCTGCGGCACGCTCGTAGTAGGCGATGGCGCGCGGATCGTTGAAGCGCTCGAAGGTTTGCGCGGTATCGAAGGCACCCTCGAAGCTGCCGTCGGTGCCGCGTTGTTCCAATGCCTGCCGCTGGGATTGCGGCAGCGTAGAAGGCGGGGGCAGGGTCTGGCAGGCCGCCAGGCCCAGGCAGAGCAGGGCGGCCAGCGCCGCGTTGCGTCCAGTGCGGTGTTGCATTTCCATTACACGTTTCACGGTAGGCCATTATGCGCCCCGGGGAGTGGTTGCCAACGCAACGGTTGCGCCGCGCCGGAAACCGGGGTAGGGTCGATGCCATGTCGATCCGTCTGGCCACCGCCGTCAATAACAACAACCGCAATAATCTGCGCGCGAATAATCGTGCGCGGCCGATGCGGGACTGCGCCCTGGGTAGATAGACAGCAACACACGCCCGGACACCAGAAAACCCGCATCAGCCGATGCGGGTTTTTTTGTGCCCGGGCGCCGCCCACCCGGGCCTGGATGGCCGGTCGAACACCTTCCCACCCGTGAAATTCCCCAACAGGAGCTCCCCCATGTGTTCGATCTTCGGAATCTTCGGCCTGCAGGCCGGTGACGATCTTCCGGCCCTGCGCCGCCATGCGCTGGAACTGTCGCAGCGCCAGCGCCACCGTGGCCCGGACTGGAGCGGCGTGTACCTCGACGAAGGCGCGCTGCTGGTCCACGAGCGGTTGGCCATCGTCGACCCGGCCGGTGGTTCGCAGCCGCTGCTGTCGGCCGATGGCCAGCTGGCGCTGGCGGTCAACGGCGAAATCTACAACCACCAGCAACTGAAGGCCGCACTGACTACCGCCTACGACTTCCAGACCGGTTCGGACTGTGAAGTGATCAACGCGCTGTACCGCCAGGGCGGATCGCCGGCGCAGTGGCTGGAGCAGCTCAACGGCATCTTCGCCTTCGCCCTGTGGGATCGTGCTGCCGGACGCGTGCTGGTGGCGCGGGATCCGGTTGGCGTGGTGCCGTTGTACTGGGGCCACGATGCCCAGGGGCGCCTGCGCGTGGCCTCGGAAATGAAGGCGCTGGTCGATACCTGTGCCGACGTCGCGCAGTTCCCGCCGGGCCACTATTTCGACAGTGCCCGCGGTGAGCTGGTGCGCTACTACCAGCAGCCGTGGCGCGACTATACCGACGTGCAGGGCCGCCAGGCCGATCTGGCCGAACTGCGCCAGGCGTTCGAGCATGCGGTGGAACGCCAGCTGATGAGCGATGTGCCGTACGGCGTGTTGCTGTCCGGTGGCCTGGATTCGTCGCTGGTGGCGGCAGTTGCCGCACGCTACGCGCGTCGCCGCATCGAGGATGGTGGGCAGACCGAAGCCTGGTGGCCGCGGCTGCATTCGTTCGCGATCGGTTTGAAGGGCTCGCCTGATCTGGCCGCCGCCGCGATCGCCGCCGAGGCACTTGGCACCGTGCATCACGGCTTCGAATACACCTTCGAGGAAGGCCTGGATGCACTGCCAGAAGTGATCCGCCACATCGAAACCTACGACGTCACCACCATCCGTGCATCGACGCCGATGTTCCTGCTGGCACGACGGATCAAGGCGATGGGGGTGAAGATGGTGCTGTCCGGCGAGGGCAGCGACGAGATCTTTGGTGGCTACCTGTATTTCCACAAGGCGCCGGATGCGCGTGAATTCCACGACGAGCTGGTACGCAAGCTCGACGCCCTGCACAACTACGACTGCCTGCGTGCCAACAAGTCGATGATGGCCTGGGGCGTGGAGCCGCGCGTGCCGTTCCTCGACCGTGAGTTCCTCGACGTGGCGATGCGCTTCGATGCCGCGCACAAGATGGTCGGTGCCGGGTTCGGTGGCCGTCGCATCGAGAAGGCGGTGCTGCGCGAGGCGTTCGATGGCTACCTGCCGGACAGCATCCTGTGGCGCCAGAAGGAGCAGTTCAGCGATGGCGTCGGCTACGGCTGGATCGACGGGCTGAAGGCGCATGCCGAAGCGCAGGTGAGCGACCGTGTGCTGGCGGCCGCCGACAAGCGCTTCCCGCACAACCCGCCGCAGACCAAGGAGGCGTACTACTACCGCCACCTGTTCGAGCAGTTCTTCCCGAGCCGCGCGGCCGCCGAGACCGTGCCGGGCGGCAAGTCGATTGCCTGTTCGTCGCCGGCGGCCATTGCCTGGGATGCCAGCTTTGCGGCGGCGGCCGACCCTTCCGGCCGCGCGATCGCCGGCGTGCACGAGCAGGCACTGGCGTAAGCCTCGAAAAGGGGACGGAGGGGATTAAGTTGTTAGTGGCACAAACGACTTAATCCCCTCCGTCCCCTTTTTGTATGATCGCCCCCTGCGCATTGGGGAATGTTCATGGACGTACAGGCGAGCGGCGGCATGCGGCCCACGAAATGGGGATGGCGTTATCTGGCCTGGGCCGGTGTCCCGCTGCTGGCCGGCGTGCTGCTGGCGCGCTATGCCGGGCCGGCGGCGCCCGAGGTCGCGCGTGCCACGGTTGCTGCCGAAGGCAGCTGGGCGCAGCATCTGGCGTCACCGCTGGGCCTGTTCCTGCTGCAGCTGCTGGTGCTGCTGCTGGTGGCCAAGGGCGCAGGTGCGCTGCTCAAGCGCTTTGGCCAGCCGGCGGTGATCGGCGAGATGGCGGCCGGCCTGATGATGGGCCCGCTGGTGCTCGGCAGCCTGCTGCCGCAGTTGCAGGGTGCGTTGTTCCCGGCCAGCTCGTTGGGACCGCTTGGCATGCTCAGCCAGCTGGGCGTGCTGATGTTCCTGCTGGTGGCCGGTGCCGAGCTGGATCTGGCGGCGCTGCGCGGGCGCCGGTGTTTCGCCTTCACGGTCAGTCATGCCGGCATCGCGGTGCCGTTCGTGCTCGGCGTCGCCCTCGCAATATGGCTGTATCCGCAGCACGGCCCGCAGGGCGTGGGCTTCACTGCATTCGCACTTTTCGTTGGTATTTCGATGAGCATCACGGCCTTCCCCGTGCTGCTGCGCATCCTTGCCGACCGCGGTATCACGCAGACGCCGCTGGGGCACACCGCCATCGCCTGCGCGGCATTGGGCGATGCCACCGCATGGTGCCTGCTGGCGCTGATCGTGGCGGCTGCACAGGCCAGCGGATGGCTGCCGGCCAGCCTCAACCTGCTGTGCGTGGTCGCCTTCGTGGCGCTGATGCTGGGGCTGGTGAAGCCGTGGTTCGCTCGCCAGCAGATCGTGCCGGGGCGTGAAGGGCGCTGGCTGCTCGGCATCCTGCTGCTGTCGCTGGGCAGTGCCCTGATCACCGAGATGCTCGGCATCCACGCACTGTTCGGTGCGTTCGCGGCGGGCGTGGCGGTGTCGTCCAACGCGCAGCTGCGCGGCCTGTTGATGGCCCGCGTCGAACCGTTTGCGGTGACCCTGCTGCTGCCGTTGTTCTTCGCCATGACCGGCCTGCGCATGCGCGCCGATGCGCTGCAGGCCAGCGACATCGTGCTGTGCGCGGTGGTGATCGCGGTAGCCACGGCCGGCAAGCTGCTGGGCACCTTCAGTGCGGCACGCAGTGCGGGCATGCCCACGCGCGAGGCGTGGCGGTTGGGCGCGCTGATGAACACCCGGGGCCTGATGGAGCTGATCGTGCTCAACCTGGGCTACGAGCTGGGCCTGCTCGGCGACCGCCTGTTTGCAGTGCTGGTGATCATGGCGCTGGTGACCACGGCGATGACCGGGCCGCTGCTGAACCTGATCGAGCGGCGCAGGGGCTGACCCGGTAGCGCCGCGCGGACATTCTGTGGAGCCGACTGTGGGGCCGAGTCCATGCTCGGCTCCGCGCCAGAAGCAGCCGCGCATGGGCTCGGCTCTACCGCGTGCAGCGCACCCTTGGGCATGTGGGTGCCGCCGTCAGCGCGCTGGCACCAGCGTCATCGTGTGCTGCGCCTTGCCGGGCAGGAACGGCGTCGGCCGCCCATGCACCCAGTCTTCGTGGCCGGCGCCCCAGTACGGCGACAGCGGGTGCCCGCTCTGGCCGCCGGGCATGTGCACGATGCCGTCGGCCTCGTGGCCGGGCGAGACCACCATGCGCTCGGAGGCGCCGAAGTTCGGCGTCTGCACCCGCGGCATATCACGGTCGCCGGGCAGCTGGTCGGCGGGCATGCACAGCCAGCGCTTGGCAACCTCGGGCAACGCCCGTGCGATCGGGTGGCAGAGCGCCGCGGTGTTGCGTTCGCCCCAGGTGCGCTTGGCCAGCGGGCCCTGCTTGGCCAGCTCGCTCTCGGTGCGGCGTGCGGCATCAAGCAGCAGCGTGTCCCAGCTGTCGTAGGCCGGTGGCAACAGGTTGGCGGGGCGCTGCTGCAGCATCGGCCAGGCAACACCTTCCAGCTGCGCCAGGCGCGGATCCAGATAGTCATCGCCCAGCTGCGCGTTGGCCGGGGCCAGCAGTGCATCGGACAAGGTATCCATCACCTGCGTGCGGAACGCGCGCACCACCCGGTAGCTGACCGAGCTGGCCGAGGCCCGGCCGCCCCACTGGTGGCTGACGGACTTCAACCGCTTCAGCGCAGGATCGTCACTGCCTTCGATGACGTCATGCAGCAGTGCCCACCAGCGCTGCAGGAACACGGCGCGGTCGTCGAGCTGGATCGCCAGCAGGTCGTGTTCGTCGAAGCGCTCCTGGATCGCCAGCAGGTCGCGGATCTGCCGCGCGCGCGCGCCAAGGTCATAGCCAGCGTTGCCGACGGTAGCCAGCGCCTCGCCGTCGAGGACGCGACCGTTGGCGGTCCACAGGCGATGGTTGGGGGGATCGATCAATGCCGGTGAGGCATCGCTGCGGATTGGCCATGGCGCGCAGTCCTGGTTGCTGGCGGCGGTGAAGCCGGCCGGTGCACAGCCCGGACCACGATCCGGGCGGGCGCCGATCAGCCGCCAGGCGATGCGTCCGCTGCGGTCGCCGACCACCAGGTTCTGCGTGGGGATGCCGGCGTGGTCGGCGAACTGCAGGGCACCGTCCAGGTCACCGGCACGGGCCAGGTCACCGAAGTCCAGGCGCACCGCGCCGGGCAGGTGGGCGACCCAGCGCAGCGCATCGCCACTGCCATCGGCATGGGTATGCAGGATCGGGCCCCAGGCGGTTTCGCGCACCGGGAACAGCACGTCGGCCTGGCCAGCCACGGCGATGCGTTCTTCATGCACGGTCACGGCGGCGTTGGCCGGTTCAGTGCGGTAATCGGCGGTATCGATGTAACTGTTGGTGAAGCCCCAGGCCACGTGCCCGTTGCTGCCGACGATCACCGCCGGCAGGCCGGGCAGCGAGAAGCCGGTGACGTCGACCTGGCCGCCCGCGGCCTGCGGGTCGGGATAGCGCAGGCGCACACGGAACCACAGGCCGGGCGCGCGCAGGCCCAGGTGCATGTCGTCGGCGACGATCGCGCGACCGTCGGCGGTGAGTGCACCGGCCACCGCGAAGTTGTTGCTGCCGATGACATCGGCCTCTTCCTGCCCGGTGCCTGGCGTCCCCTTCAACGTGCGCAGATCCAGCTGGCTGGCATCGGGGAGCGTGGCGTTGCCGGTCGGTTCGCCGAACAGCGGTGCATCCCATTCGGTGCCGTCGTGGGCGATCAGCGCGTACAGCGCGGGCGGCACCACTGCGCGGATGCGGCTGAGCGCAAGCTCGGTCTGGTTGTTCGGATCCTGCAGGTCGGCGTACATGGCCAGACCGGTCAGCACGCTGTCGCTGACCTGCCACGGTTGCGGTGACTGCCGCAGCAGCAGGTACGCCCACGGCCGCACGGAAAGGCCGGCCAGCCCTTCGTTGACACCGTCGACGTAGGCACGCACGGCCGCGCCGTTGTCGCCCAGCGCGGCCTGCAGGTTCGCCTCGGTGCGCGCGCGCAGCCGATGCACGCGCATGCGTTTGTCGGCGTCGATGGCCTTCGGTCCGAACAGCGCCGACAGCTCACCGGCGGCGCTGCGGCGCATCAGGTCCATCTCGAAGTAACGTTCCTGCGCATGCACGCGGCCCAATGCGCGCATCGCGTCGGCCTGGCTGCCCGCAGTGATGGTGACCACGCCCAGCGCATCGCGCTCGATGGTGACCGGCTTGGCCAGCCCCGGCAGCGCATGCTCGCCGTCCAGATCGGCCAGGCTGCCGCGCAGCAGCAGCCACAGGACCAGTGCGGTGACCAGCACGATGGCGATCAACACGCCCAGCACCCAACGCCATGTACGTCGCATCGCACGTCCTTTCCGAACTCGTGGGCCGATTGTAGCCGCAGGCGCAACTGCGACTGATTCCGATTAGATCACCGTATTTTGAAATGCGGCACCCTATGTCACATCGATTCACAGGAGCCCCCCATGAAAGGCAACCCGGACGTCATCGCCTGCCTGAAGGAACTGCTGCGCGGCGAGCTTGCAGCCCGCGACCAGTACTTCATCCATTCCCGCCGCTACGAGGACCAGGGCCTGTTCGCGCTGTACGAACGCCTGAACCACGAGATGGAAGAGGAAACCCAGCACGCCGATGCGCTGCTGCGCCGGATCCTGTTCCTGGGCGGCGACCCGGACATGCGCCCGCATGCCACCGAGCCGGGCAAGACCGTGGAAGAGATGCTGCAGAAGGATCTCGACACTGAATACGCGGTTCGGAACAATCTCGCCGCCGGCATGAAGCTGTGCGAAGAGAAGGGCGACTACGTGAGCCGCGACATCCTGCTGGCGCAGCTGAAGGACACCGAGGAAGACCACGCCTGGTGGCTGGAGCAGCAGCTGGGCCTGATCAAGCGCATCGGCCTGGAGCTGTACCAGCTGAGCAAGATCGACGGCAACGGCGCCCCGGCGCACTGAGCCGACGTCGCTCTCTGTAGAGCCGAGCCATGCTCGGCTGCTGTTGGATCCGAGTCGAGCATGGCTCGACCCTACAAAGTTCTGTCGCCCGCCAGCACCGGAGCACCGCCAGCCAGCCTTCGCCAGCCAGCTGCTCCACCGCCCGCCAGCCGACAACGAAAAAGCCGGGGAATGCCCCGGCTTTTTCGTGTCTGACGTCAGGCAAGGCGTGTCAACCGAGGTTGACACCCACCAGGCGGGCGCCTTACTCCACCGACAACCCTTCCACCTTCTGCCAGCCGCGCGGCAGCAGGTGGCCGCGGGTGGCGCGGGCGCCGAGGTAGGCATCCAGCTCGTTGAACTTCAGGCCCATGGTGCGCTGGCCGCTGCGCACCTGCAGGGTCTGCCCCGGGCTGATCGCCACGATGGCGACCACGCGTTCGGTGGCGAGCTTGGCCTTCGGGATCTCGATGATCTTGTTGCCCTTGCCCTTGTCCAGTTCCGGAAGGTCGTTGGCGGCGATCGCCAGCAGGTTGCCGGAGCTGGTCACTGCCACGATGCGATCGGTGGCGACATTGGCGACCACCGACGGGGTCAGCACCGACGAACCTGCGGACAGGTTCAGCATCGCCTTGCCGGCCTTGTTGCGACCGATCAGGTTCTCGAAGCGGGTGACGAAGCCATAGCCATGACTGGAGGCCAGCACGAAGCGGGTGTCCGGCTCGGCACTGGCCAGGGTCACGAAGCTGGTACCCGCTGCCGGCGAGAAGCGGCCAGTCAGCGGTTCGCCATTGCCACGTGCGGAGGGCAGGGTGTGCACCGGCGTCGAGTAGGCGCGGCCTTCGCTGTCGAGGAACGCGACCTGCTGCGTGCTGCGCGCACGCACCGCGCCCTGCAGCCCGTCGCCGTCGCGGTAGGAGAGGGCGGACGCATCGACGTCGTGGCCCTTGGCGGCACGGATCCAGCCCTTCTCCGACAGCACCACGGTCATCGGCTCGCTCGGCACCAGCTCGGTCTCGTCGATGGCCTGTGCGGCCTGGCGCTGCACCAGCGGCGAACGGCGTGCGTCGCCGAACTTCTTGGCGTCGGCGGTCAGTTCATCGCGGATCAGCTTCTTCAGCTTGGCCTTGCTGTCGAGGATGCCGAGGATCTTCTCGCGCTCCTTGGCCAGTTCATCCTGCTCGCCGCGGATTTTCATTTCCTCCAGGCGGGCCAGCTGCTTCAGCTTGGTTTCCAGGATGTACTCGGCCTGTTCCTCGGACAGGCCGAAGCGCGCGATCAGCGCGGCCTTCGGCTCGTCTTCGGTACGGATGATGTGGATCACCTCGTCCAGGTTGAGGAAGGCGACCAGCAGGCCTTCCAACAGGTGCAGGCGGCGCTCGACCTTCTGCAGGCGGTGCTGCAGGCGGCGGGTGACGGTGTTGCTGCGGAAGGTCAGCCATTCGCTGAGCAGCATCTTCAGGTTCTTCACCTGCGGACGGCCGTCCAGCCCGATCACATTGAGGTTGACGCGGTAGCTGCGCTCCAGGTCCGTGGTGGCGAACAGGTGGCCCATCAGCTGCTCGGCGTCGACACGGTTGGAACGCGGCACCAGCACCACGCGCACCGGGTTGGCATGGTCGGACTCATCGCGGATGTCTTCCAGCCACGGCAGCTTCTTGGCGCGCATCTGTGCGGCGATCTGCTCGATCACCTTCGACGGCGACACCTGGAACGGCAGCGCGGTGACCACGATGTTGTGCGCTTCCTTGGTGAAGGTCGCACGTGCGCGCACGCTGCCGTTGCCGGTCTCGTAGATGTTGCGCAGGTCATTGGCCGCGGTGATGATCTCGGCGCTGGACGGATAGTCCGGGCCCTGCACGTGCTCGCACAGGTCGCGCACGCTGGCATCGGGGTTGTCCAGCAGGTGCAGCAGCGCGCTGACGATCTCGTTGAGATTGTGCGGCGGCACGTCGGTGGCCATGCCCACGGCGATGCCGGTGGTGCCGTTCAGCAGCAGGTGCGGCAGCCGCGCCGGCATCCAGGTCGGTTCCTGCAGGGTGCCGTCGAAGTTCGGTGCCCAGTCGGTGGTGCCCTGGCCCAGTTCGCCCAGCAGCACTTCGGCGATCGGGGTCAGCTTGGATTCGGTGTAACGCATCGCCGCGAACGACTTCGGGTCGTCGCTGGAGCCGAAGTTGCCCTGGCCCTCGATCAGTGGGTAGCGGTACGAGAACGGCTGGGCCATCAGCACCAGCGCCTCGTAGCACGCGCTGTCGCCGTGCGGGTGGTACTTACCGATGACGTCACCGACGGTGCGCGCGGACTTCTTCGGCTTGGACGCGGCGTTCAGGCCCAGCTCGCTCATCGAATAGATGATGCGGCGCTGCACCGGCTTCAGGCCGTCGCCGATGAACGGGAGGGCGCGGTCCAGGACCACGTACATCGAGTAGTCGAGGTAGGCGCGTTCGGCGTACTCGCGCAGCGGCAGTTGTTCGAATCCGTGGAACACGGGGCGGGCAAGTTCGGTCATGCGGCGTTGTTACCTGTTGTCAGGAGGCGGCGACGGCGTCGCCGCTCGCAATCCTGTGATTATCCGGATGCGGCGGGGGATGCCAAGCCGCGTGCAGGGTCCAGCCCGGTTTCCAGGCCGTGGCCGGCCCGTGCCAGGTAGCGCCCCGGCGGCAGCCCGAAGTGGCGGCGGAACACGGTGACGAAGGCGCTGGCGCTGCTGAAGCCCAGCGCGTGGGCGATGTCGGCCACGCTGCGGCCGTCGGTCAGCTGGCGCAGGGCCTCGGACAAGCGGGCCTGCTGCCGCCACTGGGCGAAGCTGAGCGTGGTCTCGTCGCGGAAGTGACGGGTCAGGCTGCGCGGCGACAGGCCGGCCCAATGCGCCCATTCGGCCAGGCTGCGCTCGTCGGAGGGGTCGGCCAGCAGCTGCGAGGCGATCTTCAGCAGGCGCCGGTCGTGCGGCATCGGTAGATGCATGCGCTGGCGCGGCGCGGTGCGGATCTCGTCCAGCAGTACCTCGATGATGTGCTGGCGCTCGGGTGTGGTGTCATAGCCCAGCGGCCATTCGCAGATGCGGTCGGCCAGCGCCTGCGCCAGCTTGGACAGGCCCAGCACGCAGGGATCGGCAGGCAGGGTGGCGCAGGCCGGCGCGGCCAGTGCCATGCCCCAGCCGCGCAGCGGGCCGTCGAGGGTGACCGTATGTGGCTCCAGCGGCGGCATCCAGCCGGCCGAGCCAGGCGCCAGTGACCATGTCCCGTGCGAGGTCCGGGTGGTCAACAGGCCGCGCTCCACGCAGATCAGCTGCGCGCGCTGGTGATGATGCCAATCCACTTCTCGGACCAATCCCTGCGGGCTGTCGAAGCGGAAGGCGACAGCCGGTGGCCCGTCATTGCGCTCGAACCAGTCCAGTGCGTCGTCCCTGAGCAGGCGCTTGGGAGGGGGAATTTCTGCCTTGTTCATCATATCCGCTGGCTGAAATGTGTCATCCATTGGCTGAATTGTACTACCGGGCCACCTGACCAGATCATTAAGGTAGGCGCCTTCATTGATCCAGCCCACTGCTGCAACACAGCATTCGATGCCAGATCGAATATTTCCATTGAGAAATATTTTTTTTGGAAGAGAATGCTCCCCCATGATCTGTCCTGCAACCACTCCCCCCAGCTTCGGCCTGCTGCTGCGCCAGGTGCGCGACGGCCTGGTCCGTCAACTCGACGCATCCATGGCTGAAGAAGACCTGGGTATCGGTTTCACCCACTACATCGGGTTGAAGGTGCTTTCCAACATGGCCCCGTGCACGGCCAACGAGCTGGCCCAGGCCATCGACCAGGTGCCCAGTGCGGTGACCCGCCTGTTGGACAAGCTGGAGGCGCTGGGCTGCGTCCGCCGCGAGCCGCATGCACAGGATCGGCGGGCGCTGCAGATCGTACTGACCGATGAAGGCCGCGCGCTGTGGGCGCGGCTGAAGCTGCGTGGCGACGCAGTGATGGATTACGCCCTGCGTGATCTTTCCGCCGACGAGCGCACGCTGCTGCTGTCCCTCCTTACCCGAATCCGCGATTCCCTGACGACCCCATGAACCCGATCCCGCATTCCACTCTCCGCCGGTCCGGGCGCGCGCTGCTGGTGTCAGCGCTGGCCCTGGCCCTGGCCGCCTGCGCCAGCAGTCGTGGCCTCAACCCGCAGGGCCACGTGCTTGACGTGGACAGCCTGCACAGCGAACGCACCTTGGCCGACACCGACCTGAGCGCCACCGGCTTCCCGGCGCAGGACTGGTGGAAGGCGCTGGGCGATGCGCAGCTGGACGCGCTGGTTGCCGAGGGCCTGGCCGGCCACCCGAGCCTGGACGCCGCCGACGCGCGTCTGCGCCAGGCCCAGGCCCAGGTCGGCACCGCACGTGCCGATGAACTGCCCAGCCTGTCGGTGTCCGGTGGCTACACCGGCCTGCGCCTGCCCGAGTCGATGGTCGGCAGCGAGATGGGCGGCCGCTACGGCGGCAGCAGCCAGGTCGCCTTCGACTTCAGCTACGGCGTGGACCTGTGGGGCGGCAAGCGCGCTGCTTGGGAAGCCGCCGTGGACGGTGCGCATGCCGCCACCGTCGAGGCGCAGGCCGCACGCCTGAGCCTGTCCACCGGCATCACCCAGGCTTATGCCGACCTCGCCTATGCGTGGCAGCTCAATGATGTGGCCGAAGAAGAACTGGCCCGCTCGCAGAAATCGCTGGAGCTGACCCGCCAGCGCCGCAGCGCCGGCATCGACAGCGACCTGCAGGTGCGCCAGGCTGAGGCCCGGGTACCGGCCGCACAGCAGCAGGTGCAGGCCGCGCAGCAGCGCATCGATGCCGCCCGCACCGCACTGGCCGCGCTGGTCGGCAAGGGCCCGGACCGCGGCCTGTCGATCCAGCGCCCGCAGCCGCTGAACCCGGTGGCGCTGCAGCTGCCGGGCGTGCTGCCCAGCGAACTGCTGGGCCGTCGCCCCGACATCGTTGCCGCACGCTGGCGCGTGGAAGCGGCCGACAAGCAGATCAAGGTGGCAAAGACCAAGTTCTACCCGAGCTTCAACCTGACCGCGCTGGCCGGCGTGGTCGCCCCGAACGTGGGTGACCTGCTGAAGAGCAGTTCCACCTTCGCCTACATCGGCCCGGCGCTGAGCCTGCCGATCTTCGAAGGCGGCAAGCTGCGCGCCAACCTGGCCAACACCGATGCGCAGTACGACCTGGCGGTGGCCAACTACAACCAGACCGTGCTCGATGCGCTGCGCGACGTGGCCGACCAGGTCAACGCGGTGCGCTCGCTGGCGCAGCAGGCGCATTCGCAGCAGCAGGCCGTGGACACCGCACGCTCGGCCTTCGACCTGGCCCAGCAGCGCTACCGCGCCGGCATCGGCAGCTACCTGGACGTGCTGACCGCGCAGTCCACGCTGTTGCAGTCGCAGCAGCAGCTGGCCGGCCTGCAGTCGCAGCAGGTGCAGACCTCGGTGCGCCTGAGCAAGGCGCTGGGCGGTGGTTTCCAGCCCGCTGACGCCGACCGCGCACCGATCGCCTCCCATTCCGATTCCTCGCATTCCTGAAGACTTCCGCCATGAGCCAGACCCAAGACACCGCGGCCCCGGCCGCCTCCAACCGCCGCGGCAACCTGCTGCGCGGCCTGTTCGTGATCGTCGTGCTGCTGCTTGCCGCACTGGCGCTGTGGTACTTCATGTTCGGCCGTTGGTTCGAAGAGACCGACGACGCCTACGTGCAGGGCAACCAGGTACAGATCACCCCGCTGGTGGCCGGTACCGTGGTCGCCATCAACGCCGATGACGGCATGCGCGTGGAGCGCGGCCAGCTGCTGGTGCAGCTGGACCCGTCCGATACATCGGTGGCGCTGCAGCAGGCCGAAGCCAACCTGGCCAAGACCGTGCGCCAGACCCGTGGCCTGTACCGCAGCGTGGAAGGTGCGCAGGCGGACTTGAACGCCCGCCAGGTGACCCTGAAGCGCGTGCGCGACGACTTCGCCCGCCGCAAGGACCTGGCCGCCACCGGCGCCATTTCCAATGAAGAACTGGCCCACGCCCGTGACGAGCTGGCCGCTGCCGAAGCCGCCGTGGCCGGTTCGCGCGAGACCGTCGAGCGCAACCGCGCGCTGGTCGACGACACCGTGATCGCCACCCAGCCGGACGTGCAGGCGGCCGCCGCGCAGCTGCGCCAGGCCTTCCTCAACAACGCCCGCGCCGGCATCGTCGCGCCGGTCACCGGCTACGTTGCCCGTCGTTCGGTGCAGGTCGGCCAGCGCGTGCAGCCGGGCAACGCGCTGATGGCGGTAGTGCCGACCGAGCAGATGTGGGTCGAGGCCAACTTCAAGGAAACCCAGCTGCGCCACATGCGCCTGGGCCAGGAAGTGGAGCTGAAGTCGGACCTGTACGCCGGTGACGTGAAGTACAAGGGTCGCATCCAGAGCCTGGGCCTGGGCACCGGCTCGGCGTTCTCGCTGCTGCCGGCGCAGAACGCCAGCGGCAACTGGATCAAGATCGTGCAGCGCGTGCCGGTCCGCATCGCCATCGATGCCAAGCAGCTGGCCGAACACCCGCTGCGCATCGGCCTGTCGATGAAGGCCGAAGTGAGCCTGCGTGACCAGAAGGGCGAAGTGCTGCCAAGCACTCCGGCCAAGGGCACGGTGTTCGACACCGACGTGTATGCCAAGCAGCTGCATGATGCCGACGAGGTGATCCATACGATCATCCAGGGCAACCTGCCGCAGCAGCAGGCGAAGGTGGGCTGAGGTCGCCATGTCCGCACAAGCTCCAGCCGCGCCCGGCGCTCCGGGCGCACCGGCGGCGCCGGGTGCGGCCTCCGGGTTCCTGCCGCCCAGTGTCGCCCTGTGCACCGTGGGCCTGGCGATGGCGTCGTTCATGCAGGTGCTCGATACCACCATCGCCAACGTCTCGCTGCCGACCATCGCCGGTAATCTTGGCGCCAGTTCGCAGCAGGCCACCTGGGTCATCACCTCGTTCGCGGTCAGCACGGCCATCGCGCTGCCGCTGACCGGCTGGCTCAGCCGCCGCTTCGGCGAACGCAAGCTGTTCGTCTGGGCCACGCTGGCCTTCGTCATCACCTCGCTGCTGTGCGGCCTGGCCCAGAGCATGGGCATGCTGGTGCTGTCGCGTGCGCTGCAAGGCTTCGTGGCCGGCCCGATGTACCCGATCACGCAGTCGCTGCTGGTCTCGATCTACCCGCGTGAGAAACGTGGGCAGGCATTGGCGCTGCTGGCGATGATCACGGTGGTTGCGCCGATCTGCGGCCCCATCCTCGGTGGCTGGATCACCGACAACTACAGCTGGGAATGGATCTTCCTGATCAATGTGCCGCTGGGCATCTTTGCCGCGCTGGTGGTGGGCAACCAGTTGAAGGGGCGCCCGGAGCACATCGAGAAGCCGAAGATGGACTATGTCGGCCTGGTCACCCTGGTGATCGGTGTCGGTGCGCTGCAGCTGGTGCTCGACCTGGGCAATGACGAGGACTGGTTCTCGTCGATGAAGATCGTGGTGCTGGCGTGTGTGGCTGTGGTCACGCTGACGGTGTTCCTGATCTGGGAACTGACCGACAAGGATCCGATCGTCGACCTGAAGCTGTTCCGGCATCGCAACTTCCGCGCCGGTACGCTGGCGATGGTGGTGGCGTACGCGGCGTTCTTCAGCGTGGCCCTGCTGATTCCGCAGTGGCTGCAGCGTGACATGGGTTACACCGCGATCTGGGCGGGCCTGGCGACGGCGCCGATCGGCATCCTGCCGGTGATCATGACCCCGTTCGTGGGCAAGTACGCATCGCGCTTCGACATGCGCATGCTGGCCACGGTCGCGTTCATCGTGTTGTCGATGACCAGTTTCCTGCGTTCGAACTTCAACCTGCAGGTGGACTACACCCACGTGGCCGGCGTGCAGTTGATCATGGGCATCGGCGTCGCGCTGTTCTTCATGCCGGTGCTGCAGATCCTGCTGTCGGACCTGGATGGGCGCGAGATCGCGGCGGGCTCCGGCCTGGCCACCTTCCTGCGTACGCTGGGCGGCAGTTTCGCGGCGTCGCTGACGACGTGGCTGTGGGCGCGGCGCACCCAGGTGCACCATGCTGACCTGACCGAGCACATCTCGGTCTATCAGCCGGGCATGCAGGACCAGGTGACGGCGATGGGGCAGGGCGACCTGCAACATGGTGCCGCGGTACTGAACAACATGATCAACCACCAGGCATCGCAGATGGGCTTCAACGACATCTTCTTCCTGCTGGGCTGGATCTTCCTGGCGATCATCGCGTTCCTGTGGCTGGCCAAACCGCCGTTCGGCGCAGGCGCAGGTGCGGCCGCCGGCGGCGGGCACTGAAAACTCCCTGGAAACACGTGCTGTATTTTGACCCCGCCGCAAGGCGGGGTTCTTGTTTGTGCAACGCGGGGCGCACGGGCCCTGCCGTTGGGGGAGTGCAGCGGCGCAGGTTCAGCGCGTGCGATAGATGCGCTTGAACACCACCCGATCACGGAACAATCGGGAAACGGCCCACATTCCCGCCACAAGTACGGCGCCGCACGTGATCCAGCCGGTAGTGGCCTGCAATCGGCTGCCGACCAGTGCGCCGCAGATGATGGCGGCGACAAAGACGAACATTACGGCCTCCTTCGATGCGCCGTAGTGGACCTCGGCCTGGCATCCCACGCATACGCGTACGCCGTGGTTCGAGCCGGTGTGGCAGTGAGGGCAGATGATGTTGCGCTGCATAGGGGCGTCCTTTGGGGAAAGGGAGGGCGCTGGTCAGGTCGTGGCGATAGACCTGCAACCGGCTCCCGTAAAGCTGCCTTCCACCGAAAAGGAATCGGGTAGATCTCCGACTAGGAAAATTACGAATTGAACGCGTAACGTGAAATGCGACCCAAAAGGAGGCCGTTCAGGGTTTGGTGACGACGCGCCCGGAGGGGGTATGCACCAGCGGGTGACGCCTGGGTGGTGCGAGATACGACAGTTCGAGCGGTAGATGCGATGCCACGCTCGCCAAACCCCGGAAACGAAAAAACCCGCTTTCGCGGGTTTGATCATCTTGAGTCGTGGTGCCCAGGAGAGGACTCGAACCTCCACGGTTTTACCCGCTAGTACCTGAAACTAGTGCGTCTACCAATTCCGCCACCTGGGCGACTCAGGAGATGAATTGTGCGGTACGGCAGAGGATGTGTCAACAACATTTCACAGCTCTTTCTGCGGCTGCACGTCCAGGTGAAGCAGCAGGCTGCGCATTGCCGATGACAACTGCGCCCACTCGGCAAAACAGGCGCACAGGCGGCGCTGTGCCCACGCATCGGCGAGCGGTACGGCGACGGTATGCGTGCTGCGCCGATGCTGGCGGGCGATGGTCCGCGGCACGATGCCGATACCAATGTCGTGGCCGACCATGATGCACACCCCTTCGAAGGTCTTCATGCGGATGCGCACGTCCAGGCGCCGCCCGATGTCGCGTGCCTGGTCCTCGATGTAGGTCTGCAGTGCATTGCCATCGGCCAGGGCGACGAAAGTCTCGCCGGCAACATCGGCGAAGGCCAGGCTGCGCCGCGATGCGAGGCGATGGTCTGCGGGCAGCAGCATCACCAGTGGATCTTCGGCCACCACATGCTGCTGCAGGCCGGCAGCGTCGACCGCATCACTGATGATGCCGGCCTCGGCCTGGCCAGCGCTGATCGCACGCACGACTTCGGGGCTGGTGCGCTCCAGCAGTTCCACGTGCAGGCGTGGGCGTTCGGCCAGCCACGGTGCCAGCCGCGAGGGCAGGTAGTTGGTCAGCGCAGCGGTATTGGCATACAGATGCAGGGTACCGCGCGCGCCATGCGCGAATGCCTGCAGTTCGCCGCGCAGCTGCGCCTGCTGCTGCAGGATCAGGCGTGCATGGTGGGCGAGGGCGGCGCCGGCTTCAGTCAGGCTGACGCCACGCGGATGGCGGTTCAGCAGCACGGTGCCGGCATCGGCTTCGATCGTGCGCAGGCGTTCGCTGGCCGAGGCCAGGGCCAGGTTCGCCTGCGCCGCGCCGGCCGTGATGCTGCCCGCCTCGGCAATCGCCAGGAACAGGCGCAGGTCGGCGATATCCATCCGCATGTCATGCCCTCATCGCAACGCCCGAGCCTTCGGATCAGCCGAAGGGTGGGCCGGGAAGACCGCATTGTGCGCCGGGCGACGGCCCGATCCAATGAAGGCATGAATGAATCGATGTACTTCTACGCGCTGCTGGTGGTGGTGTTCGTGCTGGCTGGCGTGGTCAAGGGCGTGACCGGCATGGGGTTGCCGACGGTGGCGATGGGGCTGCTCGGTGGCGCGTTGTCGCCGGTGGCGGCGGCATCGATGCTGTTCATCCCCACTTTTGTCACCAACGCGTGGCAGCTGTTGTCCGGGCCGTCGCTGGGCCCCATCGTGCGGCGCCTGTGGCCGATGATGCTGGCGGTGGTGGCGGTGACACTGGGTTCGGCGGCGCTGCTGGTGCGGGTCGATCGCACCTGGTCGCGCGTTGCGCTGGGAGTGGCGCTGGTGGTCTATGCCGTCTATGCCCTGCTTGCACCGGTGTTTCGCGTGCCGCAGCGGCGCGAGCGTTGGCTGGGGCCGCTGGTGGGGGCATTGTCGGGCGTGGTGACCGGCGCCACCGGCGTGTTCGTGATGCCGGCGGTACCGTATCTGCAGTCGCTGGGATTGCAGCGCGAGGAGCTGGTGCAGGCGTTGGGGCTGGCCTTCACTGTGTCGACGATTTCGCTGACCACCGGCCTGGTGCTGCATGGCGCATTCGGCATCCAGCAGCTGGGGCTGAGTGCGTTGGCGGTGCTGCCGGCATTGCTGGGCATGTGGCTGGGGCAGGTGATCCGGCAGCGCATCAGCGCACGGGTGTTCCGCGCCTGTTTCCTCGGGTTCCTGCTGCTGCTTGGGCTGGAGCTGGTGTTGCGGCCGCTGTTCTGATGCCGGTGGCCGCAGTGCCGGATTCCGGGCATGAAAAAACCCGCTTTCGCGGGTTTTTCTCATTCTCGACGTGGTGCCCAGGAGAGGACTCGAACCTCCACGGTTTTACCCGCTAGTACCTGAAACTAGTGCGTCTACCAATTCCGCCACCTGGGCGTCGAGGAGCGAGATTATGGGGTGTTGTGACGGGGGTGTCAACACCCTTGTGAAGATCATTGCGATTACCGGTCGGAGTTCCTTCCTGGAGGAATCAGGGCCGAGCCTCAGGGCCGGATTACAGGCAAAAAAAATCCCCGCCGAAGCGAGGAGTTTTTTCGTTGGTGCCCAGGAGAGGACTCGAACCTCCACGGTTTTACCCGCTAGTACCTGAAACTAGTGCGTCTACCAATTCCGCCACCTGGGCGTTCCAGAGGCGCAATTGTGAAGATGAATCCGCAGGCTGTCAACGACTTCCTGAATATTTTTCACGCAAGGCCTTCAAGACGGCCACTGACCCGTTCTGCACGCCGTCAACGGCTACCATGTAGGGCGATGACTACCAAAAAACCAAGCAAGGGCGGGAGCACCTCCCGCAGCCAGGGCCCGAAGAAGGGCGCCAAGGCGGGCGCAGCCCGCACCACCAAGCCGGGCAAGCCGTTGCCGGGCTGGTTCCCCGAATTGAATGAAGGCGGCGCACCACCGCGTGGCCGCAAGGTCCGCAATACCGACGCGCCAGGCCCGACCCCGGGCCGCAAGCTGCCGCCGACCGGCAAGGTGATCGACGATCCCTATGCCGCGCGTGAAGCGGAGAAATACGAACAGCCCATCGCCAGCCGCGAGGCCATCCTGGCCCTGCTGGAGCGCTGCGAAGGGCCGCAGACCGCCGAGGAACTGGGCGCACGCCTGGGCCTGACCGCACCCGATCGTGCCGAAGCGCTGTCGCGCCGGCTCGGTGCCATGGTCCGTGATGGCCAGCTGGTGCAGAACCGCCGTGGCGGCTTCGCCCCGATCCAGACCCTGAACCTGGTCACCGGCGTGGTGATCGCCAACCCGGAAGGGTTCGGCTTCCTGCGCCCGGTCGAGGGGGGCGACGACCTGTTCCTGCCCCCGTATGAAATGCGCAAGGTCATGCACGGTGACAAGGTGCTGGCCCGCGTGACCGGCATCGACCACCGTGGCCGTCGCGAAGGCAGCATTGCGCGCGTGCTCGAACGCGGCATGACCCGCCTGATCGGTCGCTTCAGCATTGAAATGGGCATCAATTACGTGGTGCCCGATGACAAGCGCATCCAGCGCAACGTGCAGGTACCGCCGGACCAGACCGGTGGCGCGCGCGATGGCCAGCTGGTGGTCTGCGAACTTACCCAGGCGCCGGACAGCCGCCGCCCGCCGATCGGCCGCATCATCGCCGTGCTCGGCGACAAGCTGACCGCATCGCTGGTGGTGGAGACCGCCATCCACGGCCACGAGCTGCCGTTCGAGTTCCCGCAGGAGGTGCTGGACGAAGCCGCCTCGGTGCCGATGGTGGTTGAACCGGCGATGATCGGCGACCGTGTCGATCTGCGCAGCACGCCGCTGGTCACCATCGACGGTGAAGATGCCAAGGACTTCGACGACGCGGTGTACTGCGAGCCGAATGCCGACGGTTTCCGCCTGGTGGTGGCGATTGCCGATGTTTCGAACTACGTCCGTCCCGGCACGCCGCTGGACGAGGAAGCGCAGAAGCGTGCGACTTCGGTCTACTTCCCCGGCTTCGTGGTGCCGATGCTGCCGGAGACGCTCTCCAACGGCATCTGTTCGTTGATGCCGAAGGTCGACCGCATGTGCTTCGTCTGCGACATGCAGATCGACCGCGACGGCCTGGTGACGCATTCGCGCTTCTACGAGGCGGTGATGAACTCGCACGCGCGCCTGACCTATACCCAGGTGTGGAAGGCGGTGGGCGAGGACGATGCCGATACCAAGGCCTGGATGGCTGACCTGCTGCCGCAGGTGCAGCGCCTGCACCAGCTGTACAAGGTGCTGTCCAAGGCACGCGCCAAGCGCGGTGCCATCGAGTTCGAAAGCAGTGAAGTACGCTTCGTGCTGGACAACCGCGGTGAAGTGACCCAGGCCGGCATGCTGGTGCGCAACGACGCGCACAAGCTGATCGAGGAATGCATGATCGCGGCCAACGTCGAGGCAGCGAAGTACCTGCTGTCGCGCCACGTGCCGGCCCCGTACCGCATCCACGAGAAGCCGCCGGAGACCAAGTACGCCGACCTGCTGGAATTCCTCAAGGAGTTCAAGCTGAGCCTGCCGCCGTGGTCCAAGGTGCGCCCGGGTGACTACACCAAGCTGCTGAAGAAGATCCGCGACCGCCCCGATGCCACGCTGCTGGAATCGGTGCTGCTGCGCAGCCAGAGCCTGGCGATCTACAGCCCGGAGAACCACGGCCACTTCGGCCTGGCGCTGGAGGCGTACGCGCACTTCACCTCGCCGATCCGTCGCTATCCCGACCTGCTGGTGCACCGCGCGATCAAGCATGCGCTGTCCGGCAAGCCGTTGGACAAGTTCACCTACAACGCGCGCGAAATGGCTGCGCTGGCGCTGCAGTGCTCCGAGCGTGAGCGCCGTGCCGATGAAGCCGAGCGCGAGGTCGACGAGCGCTACCGCGCGGCGTGGATGGAAAAGCACGTGGGTGGCCAGTTCGATGGCGTGATCAGCGGCGTGACCAGCTTCGGCCTGTTCGTCGAGCTGGATGAGTCGAAAGTGCAGGGCCTGGTGCACGTGACCCAGCTGCCGCAGGACTATTACAAGTTCGACGCGACCCGCAAGACGCTGACCGGCGAGCGCCGCGGCAGCAGCTACCGTCTGGGCGATCGCGTGCGGATCCTGGTGCTGAAGGCCAGCATGGAAGAACGCAAGATCGACTTCCGCCTGGTCGAGCACAAGGGCGAGGACGAAGGCGAGGGCCTGCCGCCACTGCCGGAGCGCGGCAAGCCGGCCAAGCGGACGAAGAAGCAGTATTGAAAGGTGTGCCGACCAACGGTCGGCACCTGCCTCACCCGGTAGGTGCCAGCCGTTGGTTGGCACATCCCTCACCCGGTAGGTGCCAACCTTGGTTGGCACGACGTTACGGAGGACCGCAGATGCAGGGCCAACCCGAGTACAGCGGCGGCTGCCAGTGCGGCGCGATCCGCTTCCAGGCGCGTGGCGCGCTCACCGACAGCTCGATCTGCCATTGCCGGATGTGCCAGAAGGCCTTCGGTGCCTACTACGCGCCGCTGGTGTCGGTGCGCGGCGTGCAGTTCAGCTGGACCCGCGGCCAGCCGCGCTATTTCCAGTCGTCCAACGTGGTGCGGCGGGGCTTCTGCGCCGACTGCGGTACGCCGCTGACCTACGAGGCGCCGGACGGCGTGGCGGTGGCGGCCGGTGCCTTTGACGAACCCGAGCGCCTGCCGCCGACGATCCAGTACGGGGTCGAGCGCAAGCTGCCGTTCGTCGATACGTTGGCCAGCCTGCCGGCCCGTCGTACCGAGGAAGACATCGCCGCGCTGGATTTCCTGGCCACGATCGTGTCCCACCAGCATCCCGACCACGACACCCCACACTGGCCGCCGCGCAGCCGTTCAGCCGAAGGGTGAACGGCGGGTAGCGCCGGGCCATGCCCGGCGAGCGCGAAGCGCGGCCGTCGCCGATGCTCTACCATAGCCCCCCCTTTCCGGTCCCCGCCCGCATGAGCAAGAACAGCCAGTGGATTGTCGGCGTCAACGCCGTCGCCTCCTCCATCGAGAACGACGCCGAGAACGTCCGCGAAGTGCTGGTCGAGGCCGGTGCGAAGAACCCGCGCCTGACCGAGATCGAGGAAAACGCCCGCCGCAAGGGCATCGACGTGCGCAAGGTGAACAGCCAGGCGCTGGATGGCGTGGGTGGTTCGGTGCGCCACCAGGGCGTGGCCGCGCGCTATGCCGCCGCTCGTACCTACAGCGAGAACGAGCTGGAAGGCCTGGTCACTGCAGCCGAAGGCAAGGCCCTGCTGCTGGTGCTGGACGAGGTGCAGGACCCGCACAACCTCGGCGCCTGCCTGCGCTCGGCCGCTGCGGCCGGCGCGACTGCAGTAATCATCCCCAAGGACAAGTCGGCCACGGTGAACGCGACCGTGCGCAAGACCTCGGCCGGTGCCGCCGATCTGATCCCGGTAGTGGCGGTGACCAACCTGTCGCGCTGCCTGAAGGACCTGCAGAAGCAGGGCGTGTGGATCTATGGTCTGGCCGGCGAAGCCACCGCTTCGCTGTACCAGCTGGACCTGAAGGGCAACATCGCCCTGGTGCTGGGTGGCGAGGCCGATGGCCTGCGCCGCCTGACCCGCGAGAACTGCGATGGCCTGGTCAAGATTCCGATGCCGGGCGAGATCGAGAGCCTGAACGTCTCCGTCGCCGCCGGCGTCAGCCTGTTCGAGGCCGTGCGCCAGCGCGGTTGATCTGTAGAGCCGAGCCCACGCTCGGCTATCGCATACCCGATCAAGAAGGCAGCCGAGCATGGGCTCGGCTCTACAGAAGTAGCGTGTCGACCAAGGTCGACACCTGCCGGTAGTCGCCAACCTTGGTTGGCGGCTCTTGCCGCCTCAGCCCGCGCTGCCGCCCAGCGCCTTGAACAGGGTCACGTCGTTGTTCAGCTGGCCCTGGCGCACGCGCGCCAACGACAGCTCGGCATCACGCCGGGTCTGCTGCGCTTCCAGCCAGGTGCGCAGGTCGGTGGCACCCACGCGGTAGCGCACTTCCTGCGCGCGCTCCACTTCCACCGCTTCGTCATACGAAGCCTGCGAGGCCGCCACCTGGCGCGCCAGCTGCTCGCGTGCCGACAGTGCGTTGTCCACTTCCGAGAGCGCGGTGTACAGCGTCTTGCGGAAATTGGTCGCGGCGATCTGGTAGCCGGTGCCGGCGATGTCGGTATCCAGCTGCGCGCGCTGCAGATTGAGGAACGGCAATGACAGGCCCGCACCCAGGGTGGCCACCGGGTTGCGCAGCACATCACCCAGCGAGGTCGCACTGGAGCCGAGGCTGCCGGTCAGGCTCAGCGCCGGGTAGTACTGGGTGGCGGTCACCTTGATGGTCTTCAGGCTGTTGCGCAGGCGCAGTTCGGCTGCGCGCAGGTCGGGACGGCGGCCGAGCAGGTCGGTCGGCAGGCCTTCGTTGATCCCGGGGCTGCGTGCGGCCAGCAGGTCCTGCGGCTCGTCCTGCTGTGGCCACGGCGTGCCGTCCAGCAGCACGGTCAGCGCATTGCGCACTTCCACCCGCTGCTGTTCCAGCGCGCTCTGCGAGGAGCGCTGCGACTGCAGGTTCTGCAGTGCCTGGCGTACTTCCAGGCGCGATACCGCACCTGCGTCGAAGCGAGCCTGGACCAGTTCGCGGGTACGTTCCAGCCGCTCCAGGTTGGCCTGGCCGGTGGTGATCGACTGGTTGAGATAGGCCAGGTTCCAGTACTGGGTGATGGTGTCGCCGATCACCAGCAGCGCGGTGTTCTGCCGGTCTTCCTCGCTGGCCTCGGCTTCCCAGCGGGCGATGTCGCGCTGGGTGCGCAGGCGGCCCCACAGATCGACCTCCCAGCCCAGCGAAACGCCGGTGGAATAGCTGCGGCGCCAGTCATCAGCCTGGTCGGTGGTGCGGCTGGCGCTGCCACTGACCCCGGAGGACGAAGGCTGCGGCCACAGCGCGTTGCTGGCCAGGCCAGCCTGCAGGCGCGAACGCTGCACGGCCAGGCCGGCGGCGGCCAGATCGCTGTTGGCGGCCAGCGCCTGCGCCACCAGGCGATCCAGTCGTTCATCGCCGAAGCCGGTCCACCAGGTGTCCTGGCGGATGTCGCGGCCGGGTGTATCCAGGCTGCTGCGCGGGTCGTCGGCGGGTGCATTGAGGGTGGCGTCGCCACGCCCGTAGCTGGCCGCCACGTCGGGGGCCTGCACCGGGTAGCGGCCCACCGATGCACAGCCTGAGAAGGCGAGCAGAACAGCGCCCACCAGCAGCAGGCGCGAGGGAGCAGGGAAGGGCAGTCGGGTCATCATCTTCATTCGCGGGCCAGGGCCTCCACCGGGTCGAGCTGCGCGGCATTGCGCGCGGGCAGGAAGCCGAACGCCACGCCGATCAGGGTCGAGCAGGCGAAGGCGGCGACAATCGAGGCGGTGGAGAACAGCACCTGGAAGTCGCTGGCGAAGCGGCCGATCATCGAGCCCAGCAGCAGGGCCAGGCCGATGCCGAGCACGCCGCCGAGCAGGCACACCAGCACCGCTTCGATCAGGAACTGTTGGCGGATATCACTCTGCCGCGCACCCACGGCCATGCGCACGCCGATCTCACGCGTACGCTCGGTGACCGACACCAGCATGATGTTCATCACGCCGATGCCACCGACCAGCAGCGCGATGGCGGCGATCGCGCCGATCAGCAGCGTCATCGTGCGCGTGGTCTGTTCGATGGTCTGGCGGATCTCGGCGCTGTTGCTGAGGAAGAAATCCTCGGTGCCATGGCGCATCGTCAGCAAGCGGGTGATCGCTTCCTGTGCCGCATCCATCGGCGTGTCGTCGTCCACGCGCACGGTGATGCTGGAGACGTGGCTCTGGCCGAGCATGCGCGACATCACCGTGGTGTACGGCACCCACACGCTGAGGCTGGTGCTGCCGCCGAAACCGAAACTCTGGCGCTTGGCCACGCCGACCACGCGTGCTGGCACGTTGCCGAGCAGGATCACCTGGCCGACCGGGTCGACATCGGGGAAGAACTGGGTCTGGGTGTTCTCGTCGATCACCGCCACCTGGCCGAGGCCCTTCACTGCATCACTGTCGAAGAAGCTGCCACTGAGCAGGGTCACGCCCTTGACCCGGAAGAACTGTTCGCCGACGCCGCTGACCTGGGCGGTGGACGACTGGTTGCGGTAACGCGCGGTGACCGAGGTCGACACGCTGGGCGTGGCGCTGTCCACGTAGCTCTGCTTTGCCAGTGCATCGGCATCGCTGGCCTTGAGCGTCTGTACCCGCGCCGAGCGCATGTCGCCGAAACCACGGCCGGGATAGACGTCGATGGTGTTGGTGCCGAGCGCGCTGATGTTCTGCAGGATCTGCTGCTGCGAGCCATTGCCCAGCGCCACCACCGAGACCACCGAGGCGATGCCGATGATGATGCCGAGCATGGTCAGGAAGGTGCGCAGCCGATGCGCGTTCATCGCCAGCAGTGCCATGCGGAACGCTTCGGTGAAGCGGTCGCGGGCCGCCCGCCAGCTGTTGCCGCGGGCGACGCCGGTGCTGGCCTCGCGCTGCGCACGGTAGGTCGGTGCGTTCGGGTTGGCGCGGTCGGCGATGATCTCGCCGTCGCGGATCTCGATGATGCGCTGTGCGTGTTCGGCCACGCTCATGTCGTGGGTGACGATGATGATGGTGTGGCCTTCGGCGTGCAGCTCGCCGAGGATCGCCATGACTTCCTCGCCGGATTTCGTGTCGAGCGCGCCGGTGGGTTCGTCGGCCAGGATCACCTCGCCGCCGTTCATCAGGGCACGTGCGATCGACACGCGCTGCTGTTGGCCACCGGACAGCTGCCCCGGCTTGTGGTGCATGCGGTCGCTCAGGCCCAGCCGCTGCAGCAGCTGCTCGGCCCGTGCGTTGCGCACTGCGCCGGGGCTGCCGGCATACACCGCCGGCACTTCCACGTTGCCGCGCGCGTCCAGGTCGCCCAGCAGGTGATAGCGCTGGAAGATGAAGCCGAAATGTTCGCGGCGCAGTTCGGCCAGTTCGTCCGGTTCCATCTTCCCGGTTTCGCGGCCGGCCACCTGGTAGCTGCCACGGGTAGGGCGGTCGAGGCAGCCGAGGATGTTCATCAGCGTCGACTTGCCCGAGCCGGACTGGCCGACGATGGCCACCATCTCACCGGCGTGGATGTCGAGATTGACGTCGCGCAGCACGGCGATCACATCATCGCCGGCCGGGAATTCGCGTCGCAGGTCGCGCAGGCGCAGCAGCGGCGCCGTCGTGCTCATCGGCGCCCCATGCCCGGGCCGCCGACCCGCATCTGCATGCCGCCGCGGTTGCCGCCGCCGGCGCTGGCACCGGCCGTACCGGCTTCGCCGACCACCACGCGCTCACCTTCCTTCAGCCCGGACAGGATCTCGGCCGAGGCGCCGTTGTTGATGCCCACGCTGACCTTGCGCGGCTGCGGCTGGCCCTTGTCGTCCAGCACCCGCACCATGCGCTCGTCGCCACGGCGCTTCGGCCCCAGTGCCACCGCCGGCACCATCAGCACATTCTTGGCCTGCTTGAGCAGCACGGAGACCTGGGCGGTCATGTCGATGCGCAGCGTGCCGTCCGGGTTCTCCACATCGAACAGCGCGTTGTAGTAGACCGCGCTGCTGGAACTGGAGCTGGACGAACTGCTGGAGCTGGACGAATTCTCGTTGGCGATCGAGGCCGGCGCCGGATTGATCTGGCGCAGGGTGGCGTGGTACTTGCGGTCCGGGTCGCCCAGCGTGGTGAAGTAGACCGGCATGCCGGCCTTGATCTTGACCACGTCGGCCTCGGAGATCTCGGCGTTGACGGTGACCACGTCCAGCCGCGCCAGCATGACGATGGTCGGCGCGGTCTGGTTGGCGTTCACGGTGCGGCCTTCCTCGGCCACCACCGCCACCACGGTGCCGTCCATCGGCGCGGTGATGCGGGTGTAGGCCAGGTTGGCACGGGCGGTGCCCAGTTCGGTTTCGCGGCCCTTGATCTGCGCCTCGTAGGACTGCAGCTGGGCGCGGGCGGTCTTCAGCTGTGCCTCGGCGGCATCGTATTCCTGGCGCGAGGTGGCTTCGGCGGCGAGCATCTGCTGCTGGCGCGCGAACTCCAGTTCGGCCTGGCGCAGGGTGGCCTGCTGCACGGCACGCTGGGCGGTGACCTGGTCCAGCGAGGCCTGCGCGTTGAGCACCTGGTTCTGCTGGGTGGTGGCGTCGATCTCGGCGATCAGATCGCCTTCCTTCACGGTGTCGCCCAGCTGCACCTTCAGCGACTTGATCTGGCCCGAGGCCTGGGCACCCACGCTGACCAGCTTGTAGGCGTCGATCACACCGGTGGCCTCCACCGTCTGCTCGATGTCACCACGGCTGACGGGCGTGGTCGCCACCGCCGGGGCGGCGGGCTTGCGCAGCAGCCACCAGGCGGCTGCGGCGACGGCAAGGGCAAGCAGGGCGATCAGTATCAGGCGACCCCGGCGGGTCGCGGGCAGCAGGCGGAACGTCACGTCGTGGCTTCACTCTCGGGGCCGCGGCGGCGGCGTTGGTGGGCATTGTGAAGACCGGGCGATGGGCGGCTCAATCCTCGGGGTATGTCTCTATGTAACACTGTCGGTGAATACGCGTAACCACAGGTATCCCGCCCACGGGTGGATACACTGGTACGCATTGCCCCGGATGCGGTTCAGCTGCCGACACGGGATGATCGCGACATGGAGACTGAAAACACGATGCATCGACTGCTGATCGTCGACGACGACAACGACATCCGCACCCTGCTGGCCGAACAGCTCGGCCGTGCCGGCTACCAGGTGAGCACGGCTGCCGACGGCACCGCCATGCGCCAGTTGCTGGACCGCGAGCACGTGGACCTGATCGTGCTCGACCTCAACCTGCCGCGTGAGGATGGCCTGACCCTGTGCCGCGACCTGCGCGCACGCTCGAACACGCCGGTGATCATGCTGACCGCACGCGCCGAGCCGATCGATCGCGTGCTGGGCCTGGAAATGGGCGCCGACGACTATCTTGCCAAGCCGTTCGAACCGCGCGAGCTGCTGGCGCGCATCCGCAACGTGCTGCGCCGGACCGAGGCGCTGCCAGCCAACCTGGAGCCGCTGGCGGTGCGCCGTGCGCGCTTCTCGCGGTGGGTGTTCGATCTGGAGCATCGCCACCTGGTGGACCCGGACGATCGCGTGGTGGTGCTGTCCGGCGCCGAGTTCCGCCTGCTGCGGGTGTTCATCGCCCATGCCAACAAGGTGCTGTCGCGCGAGCAGCTGGTCGCGCTCAGCAGTGGCCGCAACTACGAGGCACAGGATCGCGCGATCGACCTGCAGGTCAGCCGCCTGCGCAACAAGCTGGGCGACGATGGTGGCCCGGACGGGCTGATCAAGACCGTACGCAACGAAGGCTATGTACTGGCCTCCTCGGTGAACCTGGAATAAGCCGCGATGAAGCGCCTGCGCCATTTCCTGTCCTCGATGGTCGGGCGGTTGTTCGTGATCCTGCTGCTGGGCATGAGCGTGGCCGCGATCGGCGCGACCATGCTGGCCACCTCCAAGCGCCAGCAGGAGTTCGAGCGGCAGAACCTGAACCGCATCGCCGACCGCCTGCAGGGCTACGTCAACCTGCTCGACGGCAATCCCGAGCTGCGTGAGCGCCTGCTCGAAATCGGTGGGCCGAGCGTCCGCGCGCTGCAACCCGGCGCGCGCCTGGGGCGGGCCGACACGGCGTTGATGGAAGTCCTGGATGACCGGCCGGGGCCGGTCGCTCGCGCGCATGTGCACTTCGCTTCGTTCCGCTCCTGCATTCCCAAGCTGCAGGACCTGTTGCCGCCGCCGCCGCCCGGGCATCGCAAGCACCCGCGCGAGCGTGATCCGGCATTCATCCCGCCCAAGTGCCGTGCGGTCGACGTGACCCTCAACGACGGCACGTTGCTGAAGCTGGCGCTGGATTCGCCGGCGGTGGCGCACAACGGCATCCTCGCCGTTGATCCGTGGTTCCTGACGCTGCTGGTGCTGGCGATCGCGGTGCTGGCCTACATCGTCGCGCGCATCGCCAGCGCGCCGTTGCAGGAGCTGGCGGCCGCCGCCGAAGACCTGGGCGACGACCTGCAGCGCGATCCCCTGCCGCTGCGCGGGCCGCGCGAGGTGCAGCGTGCTGCCGAAGCCTTCAATGCCATGCAGCATCGCCTGCAGCGGCACCTGGCCGAGCGCACGCAGATGCTGGCGGCGATCACCCATGACCTGCAGACCCCGCTGACCCGCCTGCGCCTGCGCCTGGAGAACGTCAGCGACGAGGTACTGCGCGAGCGCCTGATCGGCGATCTGGCCGCGATGCAGGCGTTGGTGCGCGAAGGCCTGGAGCTGGCGCGCAGCGCTGAGAGCGCCGAGCAGCGTGCCGCACTGGACCTGGATTCGCTGCTGGAGAGCATCGTTGAAGACACCGCCGAGGGTGGCGGTGATGTCGTCTTCGAAGGGGGCAGCGGTGCGGTGTTGATGTTGCGTCCGCTGGCCATGCACCGGCTGTTTTCCAACCTGGTGGACAACGCGGTGATGTACGCCTACCGGGTGAGGGTACGGGTCGAGCGCAGTGGCGGCGCGATCACCGTGGTGGTGGCCGACGACGGCCCCGGCCTGGCCGAAGATCAACTGGAAGCCGTGTTCGACCCGTTCGTGCGGGTGGAGACCTCGCGTTCGCGCGAAACCGGCGGCGCCGGTCTGGGCTTGACCATCGCCCGCGCTCTGGCCGAGAAGGATGGCGCGAGGCTGTGGCTGCGCAACCGCGCCGAAGGCGGGCTGGAGGCGGTAGTGCAGTGGCCGGCCAGTGCACAGGTAACGCCGCCGGGGCGCGCGGGCTGAGTCTTCGCGGCTGGCGATGGTGACGCCGTGGGCCGGGTTTGGCCTATCATCTGCGCATCTTCCCAGTTTCCCCCCGATGAGCCAGCCCGTTCCCGCCGGCATGCCGTTCAGCGCTGCCTGGCAGCTCCCGCATGCTGCCAGGCCCGGCAGCCCTGCCTGGCCGCCGCCGCTGCACTGATGGCCGGACAGGGGGACATCGGGCGCTGGGCGGAGCGCTGCGGATCAGGTATCGGTCGATGGCTGCGACAGGGCCTGCTGTGGCTGCTGCTGGCCCTGTCACTGCCGGTGGCTGCGCAGGAGGGGGCACCGCCGCTGCGCGATTACGCCATCGATGTATGGACGTCGCGCAACGGCCTGCCACACAACTCGCTGCGCGACATCGCGCAGACCCCCGAAGGCCACCTGTGGTTCGCCACCTGGGAAGGCCTGGTGCGATACAACGGCCTCGATTTCACCGTGTTCGACCGCAGCACCCGCCCGGGCCTGCGCGACAACGGCATCGGTGCGCTGTTCGTCGACCGTCAGGGCGGGCTGTGGATCAGTGATTCGCGCGGCAACGTCAGCCACCGCGGTAACGATGGCCAGTGGCGGGTCTGGGAGCACCAGGCCGATACCCCGCAGGTACTGATCCAGTCCATGCAGATGGACAGCCAGGGCCGCCTGTGGCTGCTCTATGAAGGCAAGGGCATCGGCTATCTGACGCCGGACACCGGCATCGTCTACCAAGCGCCGGCCGCCGACCTGCCGATGGCGATGAGCTTCACCAAGCTGGTGGTCGATGCGCAGGACCGGGTCTGGGCCGGTACGTTGGACGGGCTGGTGCTGCGCGACAACGACGGCGTGCTCAAGCGGGCGCCCGCGGCGTGGGGGCTGGGCGCCGGCAGTGGCCTGTCGTGGCCGTACCGCGCTCCGGACGGCGCGCTGTGGATCGTCGCCGGCGAGCGCCTGTACCGCGTGGAAGATGATCAGCTGGTGCTGATGCACCGCCTGCCGGGCCAGCTGCACCTGACCTCGATGCTGCAGGATCGCCATGGAGACCTGTGGCTGGGCACCGAGAACCAGGGCCTGCTACGGATCTCCTCGCATGGACTGGAGCGGCTGCCGGCGGGCCTGAACCTGCCGGGTGGACGCGTGGTCAGCCTGCGCGAGGATGCCGAGGGCAGCATCTGGGTCGGTGCCAACGGCGGCCTGTACCGCCTGCGCGAAACGCTGTTCAGCAGCTACACCGAGCGCGATGGCCTCAGTGGTGATTATGTGCGCACCGTGTTCGAGGACCGCGACCGCCAGCTGTGGGTCGGCAGTGCCAGCGGCCTCGATCTGCAGACCGCCGATGGCCGCTTCCGTGCGATGCCGCTGCATAACCGCGGCGGCAAGGCACCTTCGGTGCTCAGCCTGGCGCAGGGCCCGGACGGTGACCTGTGGGTCGGAACGTTCGGCGATGGCGTCTACCGTCTTGGTCGTGACGGCCGGCTGCGGCACAACTATGCCGCCGCCGATGGCATGCCGGGTGGCAACATCCGCGCGATCAGCGTGGACCCGCAGGGTGTGGTCTGGGCCGGCACGCAGAAGGGCGTGGTCCGCATCGACGGTGACCGTGTGCAGGTATCGAACGTCCCGGGCATGCCCGGCGGCCTGATCACCGCACTTGAGCACGATCATCAGGGCAACCTGTGGATCGGCACCATCGAGGGAATCCGCGTGCTGCGCGGCGACCACGTGCAGTCGATCGACCTGGCGCCGCTGGGCGGTGGCCGCAGCGTGTTCGGCTTCCATCAGTTGGGCGACGCGATGTGGATCAGCAGCGACCGCGGCCTGTACCGCTGGCGGAACGGCACGCTGGCGCGGGTGGGGCTGGAGCAGGGCATGCCGGTAGATGCGGTGTTCCAGCTGGTGCCGGATCGCCTTGGCAATGTGTGGATCAGCAGCAACCGCGGTGTACTGCGCACCGACATGGCCACCCTCAACGCCGTGGCCGATGGCCGCGCACCCCGGGTGATGGTGGAGCGCTACAACGAGATCGACGGCATGGCCAATGCGCAGGCCAACGGCAGCTCCGGGCCATCGGCGATCCTGCGCCAGGACGGCACGTTCTGGGTGGTCACCGCCGGAGGCCTGAGCACCGTTGACCCGCAACGCCTGCAGCGCTTCCGCGAGCGCCTTTCACCGCCGGCAGCGATTGAAAGCGTGCAGGTGGATGGCGCACCGGTGCATTGGGAAGGCCCGGACCGCAACTACATTCCCGGCGGCCGTCGCTTGACGGTGAGCTATGTCGGCCTGAGCTACCTGATGTCGGACCGGATCCGCTACCGCACGCGGCTGGATGGCCTGGATGCGGGGTGGGTCGAACGCGGCCCGCAGCGCAGCGTGGAGTTCGTCGGCCTGCCGCCGGGCGATTACACCCTGCACGTGGCCGCTGCCCATCCGAGTGGCAGCTGGGGCCAGCAGGAAGCGGTATGGAGCTTCACCGTGGAGCCGTTCTGGTGGCAGCGACGCAGCGTGCAGGGGTTGGGTGGACTGTTGCTGCTGGCCGGGCTGGTGGCGCTGTACCGCCTGCTGCTGCAGCAGCTGAAGGCCAGCAACCTGCGCCTGGCGCGGCGGGTGGACGAGGCCACCTTCGACCTGCAGGCGAAGACCGTGCACCTGCAGGCGCTGAACCAGGAAAAGACCGAACTGGCCGAGCGCCTGGCACGCCAGGCCGAGGCCTTCGAACGGCAGGCCCGCGAAGATGCGCTGACCGGCCTGGCCAACCGCCGTGCCTTCGATGAAACGCTGGCCCGCGACTTTGCGCGTTCGCAGCGCAGTGGTCATCCGCTGTGCCTGGTGGTGCTGGATATCGACCACTTCAAGGACGTCAACGACCGCCACAGCCACAGCATCGGCGATGCCGTGCTGGTGCAGGTGGCGCGGCTGATCGCCGCCGCCAGCCGCGACTCGGACCTGCCCGCGCGGACTGGTGGCGAAGAGTTCGCGCTGCTGCTCAACGACACCCGCCTGGAGGAAGCCGCACAGCTGTGCGCACGCCTGCGCGGCCTGTTCCATGACCACCCCGACTGGGCCGGTGTGGACGGCCTGCGCGTGACCTTCAGCGCGGGGCTGGTGGAGCTGGACGCCGACGACCGCACCCCGGCGCTGCTGTACCAGCGCGCAGACCGCGCGCTGTACCGCGCCAAGAGCGACGGCCGCGATCGCACGAGCATTGGTTGATCGCATCCACGCATGGCGTGGATCTACTGGAGTGCCGCACCAACCGGCGGTGCCGACCAATGGTCGGCACCCACCAAAGGAGTACCCACCACAGAGGTCGTCGGCAGCCCCAACGAGCGCAGCGATCCGCTGTTGCTCCTGCTTTTCTGATCTTTCCGTGGCACCCAGCAACGTGTCCGTGGCCGGACGGGTGGGCTGCGCAGGGGCGTGAGCCGCATGGGCCTGAGGCATGCCTCGGGCGGGTTGGGCCGGATGCCCAACCCCGGTCTTGCCGTGTGCGCAGGACAGCGCACACGAGCAGCCGGCGACCGAGATTACATGGACGTACTTGCAGCGTCCCCTGCGCAGTCCACCCGTCCGGCCCAACGGATGATTCGCTTCACGCCACGAGGGGCTCCGCCGTTGGCCGCTTCACCGCGGCCAGGCGTTGGCGATGGTGCAGAACAACCGCGCGGTCTGCTCGGTGTCATACACCGCGCTGTGCGCCTCGTTGGCGTCCCAGCCCAGCCCGGCGGCCGTGGCTGCACGCGCCAGCACGGTCTGCCCGTAGGCGATGCCGGCCAGGGTCACCGTGTCGAACACGCTGAACGGATGGAACGGATTGCGCTTGTGACCGGTACGTGCAACCGCCGCGTTGACGAAACCGAGGTCGAAATGTGCGTTGTGGCCGACCAGGATCGCGCGCTGGCAGCCGTATTTCTTCATCGCCGCACGCACCGGGGTGAAGATGTGGTCCAGCGCGGCTTTCTCTTCCTTGGCCAGCCGGAACGGGTGGTCGAGGATGATGCCGGTCACTTCCAGCGACTTCGGGTCGATCTCCAGGCCTTCGGCCGGCACCACGTGGGCGCTGGCGGTCTGGCCGGGGTAGAGCAGGCCGGTCTCGTCCATCTCGATCGGCACCGCAGCGATCTCCAGCAGCGCATTGCGCTGGCTGTCGAAGCCGCCGGTTTCCACGTCCACCACCACCGGCAGGAAGCCGCGGAAGCGTTGTGACATCGCGCGCTGCGCCTGGGGTACTGCAGAATCGGGAGCGGCGGCAGGTGCGGGGGTGGGGGCAGTCATGCGTGAATTCTAGCAGAGCGACTCTGAGCGACCGGTCAGCCTTCTGTGCTTGGGTTCCCTGCGTGGTCGTGTGTCGACCAAGGTCGACACCTACCGGGCACCGCACGCTCAGGCTTCCGGTAAGTGCCAACCTTGGTTGGCACGGTGCGCGCCGACCAGGGCCGGCATCTACCGGACTGCGGGCCGTGCCGTCGTGCCCGATGGCCGCCACCGCGTCAACCACGCATCCACGCTCAGCCTGCCGGCGCCGGTGAAGATCAGCGGCAGCAGCATCGCCATGAACAGCACCGGCAGCTTGAAGTTGCCGAAGCCCTGGTCAGTGATCGCATAGCCCATGGCGAGGTCGGCCAGCGAGTTCCACTCCATCGGCCAATGCACCGCATAGGTCGCTACAACGGTCAGCACCAGCAGGCTGGCCGCGGCAAACCGGGTGCCGAAGCCAACCAGCAGGCAGGCCGCGCCGATCAGTTCGAACCACGTGGCGAGCTGCCAGTTCAGGGTGGCCGGCAGCTGGTCGAACGGGAACGGGAAGGTATCCTGCAGGTCGGCGAACCAGTTCTGGCCGTGCAGCTTCTCGCGGCCGGATTCGAAGAATTCCCAGGCCAGCAGCAGGCGCAGGCCGAGCGGGGCCAGCCAGGGGGCGAGACGGTCCAGCTGGCCGCGCACGGTGGCCAGGGTCGGGAGGTTCATCGGCGGTTCTCCGGGGAAAGGGGGCGTCAGCCGGGGACTGCGAGCGGGCCGATCACGCCGGCCTGCAGGAACTGCTGCAGCAGCGCAGCACCGGGTCCGGCCAGCGCGTCCTCGGCCAGGCCGTGCGCGGCGGCCAGGTGCCGCAGGTAGCCATGGCCATCCAGGCCGGGGTGTTCGCCGATGCTGGACAGCAGGTACACCGCCAGCGGGCTGAGTACGGCAAAGCGCACCTCGCCATCGGCCTCGCGACGGACCAGCAGGCCGGTCGGTTCGGCTGGCGGTTGTGACGGTGCGTCCTCGGCACCGAGCCGGTGCACGGGCCACTGATACAGCAGTGGCCATGCCAGCGGCGAGCGCCGCAGCGGAACCCGTAGTGGGTCGATGTCACCCGGCACCGGCAGCGGCTCGGCAGGAAGCTGGTACAGCGCGGTTTCCACCCACTCGTAATGAGCAAGTTCGGCCAACGCCGGATGCGGCAGCTGTGGCTGCGCCTGCAGCCACTGCACGAATTCGGCGGCCAGTTCGGTGAACAGCGGCGTCTGGCAGCGATGGGTCGCGAAGTACTGGCGCAGCAGTCCGCTCCAGGCCGGTTCGCCGAGCAGGCGCACGCAGACCGGGAAGCCGTTGCTCAACAGGCCGAGCAGATTGTCGAACAGCAGCCGTTGGTACACCGCCACCCGGCGTGGCTCCAGACCGGCCGGTGGTGGTACGCCCTGCGGATCGCGCAGGTGAGCGGTGAACGCGTGCTGCTGCGCGCGCAGGGTGTCGGTGGTGTCAGCCATGTACAGCCCCGGCGTGCGCGGCCTGCAGGCGGCGGATGGTCTGCAGTTCGCCCTGCAGTTCGGCGTAGGGCGGGAAATTGAAATCGCGTTCGAGCAGGGTGGGGCGTGGGCCGATGCGCGCGTAGGTACGCGCCAGCAGCTCCCAGACCGGGTCGATCACCGCGCTGCCATGGGTATCGATCTTCAGGTCCGGTGCCTCGTCCAGGTGCCCGGCCACATGCAGGCAGACGATGCGCTCTGCAGGCAGCCCGGCAATGAAGACGTCGGCGTCGTAACCATGGTTGCAGGCGTTGACATAGACGTTGTTGACGTCCAGCAGCAGGTCGCAGTCGGCCTCGGCGAGCACGGCCTTGGTGAAGGCCAGTTCGTCCATTGCCGGCTCCGGTGCCAGGTAGTAGGACACGTTTTCCACCGCGATGCGGCGACCCAGCAGGTCCTGCACGCGGGCGATGCGTGCGGCGGTATGGCACACCGCTTCGTCGGTGAACGGAATCGGCAGCAGGTCGTACAGGTGGCCGTCGTCGCTGCAGTAGCTCAGATGTTCGCTGTACAGCGGCACGCGGTGCATTTCCAGGAATTGGCCGACCTGTTCCAGCAGCTGCGTATCCAACGGCGCACTGCCGCCCAGTGACAACGACAGACCGTGGCAGCTCAACGGATGGCGCTGCGCGAGCTCGGCCAGCGCATCCCCAGCGGGACCACCGACATGGATCCAGTTCTCCGGCGCGCATTCGAGGAAATCGAAGTCACCCGCCGGTGCATCGCGCAGATCCTGCAGCAGCGCCCTGCGCAGCCCCAACCCTGCGGCCGCCGCATGAAGCGGCGGCCGCAGGTGGACGGCGCTGGCGCGGACGTCAGTGCTTGGCACCGCACTTGCCTTCGCCGCACTTGCCCTCGGCCGATTTCTTGTCGCCGGTCTTGGCCTTGGCGCCTGCCGCAGCACCGGCGGCCTTGCCCTTGTCGGCGCCGCACTTGCCTTCGGCACTCTTGCCGTCGGCACCACATTTGCCTTCGGCGTGCTTGGTCGCGTCGGCGGCCATCCTGGTATCTGCTGCCTTGGCATCGGTGCTGGCCTTGGCTGCCTGGCCGGCCACCAGATAGCCCTGGGCCAGGTCGCTCATGCTCAGCGCCGAGGCACTGGCGGTCATGCCCAGGCCGGCGGCCAGGGCGGTAGCAGTCAGCAGGGACAGGGTCTTGTTGGAACTGCTCATCGGTCGTGCTCCTGGGTGGTGTGGGCGGGTGCCCGAGTGGCCGGCAGGGATGCCGGTGGAAACGATGGTGCAGCGATCCTACTCAACGAATCCTCGCCAAGACCTCAAATTTTCGTGAGGTTTGTTACAGAAGCATCCGGAAGGTTCGCACCGGGCAGGCCCGGCGCCCACAACGCGGGTGGAACGCCCAGAAACAGGAAGGCCGCTGTCACCAGGACAGCGGCCACCTTGGAGTCGACTCCGGTGTTGCAGTGCAGCGTCAGGGCTGGCCGGTGCTGGAGGTCTCGTCGCGCTTCTCGCGCGGCGGCAGCGGCTGCTCGCCGTGCACCAGGAACCACACGTTCTCGGCGATGTTGGTGGCGTGGTCACCCACGCGCTCCAGGTTCTTGGCCATGAACAACAGGTGCGTGCACGGGGTGATGTTGCGCGGGTCTTCCATCATGTAGGTCAGCAGCTCGCGGAACAGCGCGGTGTACTGCGCGTCCAGGCGGGCATCGTCCTCGCGCAGTGCCAGTGCGGCGTCGGCGTCGTTGTCGCGGTAGGCGGCAATGGCGCGGCGCACCTGCTGCGCGGCCAGGCGGCCCAGTGCGCGCAGGCCCTGGATCTGCGGCAGCGGCGGCACCTTGCCCAGTGCGATCGAGCGCTTGGCGACGTTGGCCGCATAGTCGCCGATGCGTTCGATGTCGGCGGGGATGCGCAGGCCGGCGAGGATCTCGCGCAGGTCGCGCGCCATCGGGCCACGCAGCGCCAGGCGCATCACGTCGTGGCTGATCTGCTGCTCAAGCGCATCGATCGCTTCGTCGTTGGCGATGATGCGATGGGCGGCGTTCTCGTCGCGCTTCTCGATCACGTCCATCGCCGCTTCGAGCTGGGCGACGGCCATCTCGCCCATGCGCACGATTTCGGCCACCAGGCGCTGCTGCTCTTCGTCGTAGCTCTTGACGATGTGGTCGTTGGGAAGATTCATGGTCTGCAATCCGGGTAGAGCCAGGCCATGCCTGGCTGGAACATGTGGCGAAGGAACAGCGTTGATCAGCCGAAGCGACCGGTGATGTAGTCCTCGGTCTGCCGCTGCGACGGCTGCGAGAAGATCACTTCGGTGCGGTCGTGCTCGATCAGGTCGCCCAGGTACATGAAGGCGGTGTAGTCGGATACGCGCGCGGCCTGCTGCATGTTGTGGGTGACGATCACGATCGTGTACTCGTGCTTGAGCTCTTCCACCAGCTGCTCGATGCGGCTGGTCGAGATCGGATCCAGCGCCGAGGTCGGCTCGTCCAGCAGCAGCACCGACGGGCGCAGGGCCACGGCACGGGCGATGCACAGACGCTGCTGCTGGCCACCGGACAGGCCCAGCGCGCTCTGCCCCAGCTTGTCCTTCACTTCGTCCCACAGCGCGCCCTGGCGCAGCGCCTGCTCGACACGGTCGGCCATGTCGGCCTTGCTCAGCTTCTCGTGGTGGCGGATGCCGTAGGCCACGTTCTCGAAGATGGTCATCGGGAACGGCACCGGCTTCTGGAACACCATGCCGACCTTGCTGCGCAGGCGGTTCATCGGGTACTTCGGCGACAGGATGTTCTCGCCGTCCAGCAGCACTTCACCGCGCGCTTCCAGCTTCGGGTACAGCGCGTAGATGCGGTTGAAGATGCGCAGCAGGGTCGACTTGCCGCAACCGGAGGGACCGATCAGCGCGGTTACGCGCTTTTCCGGAATCTCCAGGTTGATGCCCTTCAGGGCGTGGAACTTGTCGTAGTAGAAGTCCAGTCCACGCGCAGCCAGCTTCACCGGCGACGGCGTGTGCAGGCTCTCGTGCGAGGACGGCACGGCGATGCGCTGCATCGGCACGGCGTTGGAAAGGTCGTTCATGGCGTTATCCACGGAAAGGTCAGTCATGGGAGATACGGTTGCGCAGCAGGATGCCGCGGGCGGCAAGGCTGACCAGCAACACGAAGACAGTCAGCACCAGGGCACCGGCCCAGGCCAGCACCTGCCAGGATTCATACGGGCTGCCGGCGAACTGGTTCATCACCACCGGCACCGAGGCCATCGGCTGGAAGATGTTGTTGTTCCAGTACTGGTTGCCGAAGGCGGTGAACAGCAGCGGAGCGGTCTCGCCGGAAATGCGGGCCAGCGCCAGCAGGATGCCGGTGATGATGCCGGCCGATGCACTGCGGTACAGCACCTGCACGATCACCTTCCACTGCGGGATACCCAGCGACAGGGCCGCCTCACGCATCTGCGAGGGCACCAGGCGCAGCATCTCGTCGGTGGTACGCACCACCACCGGCAGCACGATGAAGGCCAGTGACAGGGCACCGGCGAACGCCGAGAAGTTGCCGCCGGTCTGCATCACGTACAGGGTGTAGACGAACAGGCCGAGCACGATCGATGGCGCCGACAGCAGGATGTCGTTGACGAAGCGGACCACGGTGCCGGCTTTGCGGGCGTTGCCGTACTCGGCCAGCCAGGTGCCGGCCAGCACGCCCAGCGGGGTGCCGATGCCGATCGCCAGCGCGCACATCACCGCGCTGCCGAAGAAGGCGTTGGCGAGGCCGCCTTCCTGCATCGGCGGCGGCGTCATCCTGGTGAACAGATCCCAGTTGATGCCAGCCATGCCCTTGGCGGCCAGGGTGAACAGGATCCAGCCCAGGAAGAACAGGCCGAACAGGGCGGTGGCGCAGGAGGCAGTGATCGCAACGACGTTGCCGATGCGACGGCGCAGGTACAGCGAATCAGCGGTGGTGGACATCAGTTGCCCTCCTTGCGGGACAGGCGCATCAGCATCAGTCGGGCAATGGCCAGCACCACGAAGGTGACGATGAAGAGGACGAAGCCGAGCAGCAGCAGGGCCGAGCGGTAGGTTTCAGTGGCTTCGCCGAAATCGTTGGCGATCAGCGCGGCGATGGTGGTGCCCGGTTCCAGCAGCGACGGCGACAGGCGCACGCTGTTGCCGATCACGAAGGCCACCGCCATCGTCTCGCCCAGGGCGCGGCCAAGGCCGAGGAAGATGCCGCCGATCACCGCCGAGCGGGTGTAGGGCAGGACGATGTCCCAGCTCACTTCCCACTTGGTGGAACCCAGCGCGTAGGCCGATTCCTTCAGGCGGGTCGGCACGGTCAGGAACACTTCGCGCATCACCGAGGAGATGAACGGAATGACCATGATGGCCAGCACGAAACCGGCGGTAAGCATGCCGATGCCCAGCGGCGGGCCCTGGAACATCGGGCCGATGATCGGCCATTCGCCCAGGGTTTCGTTGAGGAACGGGGTGACGTACTCGGTCATCACCGGCACCAGCACGAACAGGCCCCACATGCCGTAGATGATCGAGGGAATGCCGGCCAGCAGTTCGATGGCGGTACCGACCGGGCCACGCAGCCAGCGCGGCGCGACTTCGGTGAGGAAGAAGGCGATGCCGAAGCTGACCGGCACGGCGATGACCATCGCGATCAGCGCGGTGACCAGGGTGCCGTAGATCGGAGCGAGGGCGCCGAACTTGTTTTCGACCGGATTCCAGTCGGCGGAGAAGAAGAAGCTCAGGCCCTGCATCTGCAGGGCATGGCGGCCGCCCCACAGCATCGACAGCGCGGCGCAGGCCAGGGCGATCAGGACGAAGATGACGGTGCCGACCAGCACCCATCGGAACAGTTTGTCGTTGCGGGCATCACGCGCATCACGCGTGGACGGGGCGGCTACAGGCTGGGCGATGGCATTCATGGGGACGGCAGGGCCAGGAAGGGGCGGGGCGGCACGGCGTGGAAGCGGCGGTGCCCGCGCGGGGCGGGCACCGTCGTGTCCATCACTTCAGGTCGGACGCCCAGTAGGCCTCGATCTGCTTGACCAGTTCGGCCGGCAGCGGCACGTAGTGCAGCTCGTTGGCCTGGGCCTGGCCGTTCTCGAAGGCCCACTTGAAGAAGGCCAGGGTGTCCTGGTTGCGCTTGGCGTCCTTCGGCTGCTTCTGCATCAGCATGAAGTTGGTGGCGGTGATCGGCCACGCCTGCTCGCCCGGGGCGTTGGTGATGACCAGGTTGAAGTCCTTGGCGCTGGCCCAGTCGGCGCTGGCGGCCGCAGCGGCGAAGGTTTCCGCGCTGGGCTCGACCCAGTTTCCGGCCGCGTTCTGCATGGCGGTGTACGGCATGCCGTTCTGCAGCGCGTAGGCCAGTTCGACGTAGCCGATCGAGCCCTTGATCTGCTTCACGTAGGAAGCAACGCCTTCGTTGCCCTTGCCACCGACGCCGTCCGGCCACTGCACCGAGGTGCCCTCGCCAACCTTGCTCTTCCACTCCGGGCTGACCTTGGACAGGTAGTTGGAGAAGTTGAAGGTGGTACCCGAACCGTCCGAACGGTGGACCAGGGTGATCTTGCCGTCCGGCAGCTTCACGCCCGGGTTGGCGGCGACGATGGCCGGGTCGTTCCAGGTCTTGACCTTGCCCAGGAAGATGTCGGCAAGCAGGGCGCCGCTCAGGCGCAGCTTGCCGGCTTCCAGGCCTTCGATGTTGACCACCGGCACCACGCCGCCGATGGCGGACGGGAACTGCGCAAGGCCGGCCTGGGCCAGCTCTTCGCTGCTCAGCGGCTTGTCGGAGGAACCGAAGTCGACGGTGCCGGCCTTGATCTGGGCGATACCGCCGCCCGAGCCGATCGACTGGTAGTTGATCTTGGCACCGGTGCTGGCGTTGTAGTCAGCCGACCACTTGGAGACCAGCGGGAAGATGAAGGAAGCGCCGGCACCGGACACTTCGGCGGTCACCTTGGCACCGGCAGCGGCCGGGGCCGCGGCACCGTCGGCAGCCGGCTGCTGCGCGGCCTGCTTGTCGCCACCGCAGGCCGACAGGCCCAGGGCGATGGCCAGGGAAAGGGCGGCAAGGCCGGCCGAGTGCAGTTTCATGGTCACTCCATAGCGGGGTAGAGCCGACGACGTCGGCGGATGCGGCTATGAAATGATGTTTTTGTTACAGCCGTATTACGACCATGACAGAGGTGTCCTGGATCACGTTCTAACAAGGGTTTCACGGGGTTGGCCGGCCCTTGGCAGGAGCCCTGAGACCCCGGATCTGCGCATCGATATGACGGCCTGGGCGCTGGGTAGAGTCGAGCCATACTCGACTGCTCCCTGTCCTCGGTAGCTGCGGACCGTTGGTCTGCACGCTCCAGCACCCAACCGAGCATGGGCTCGGCTCTACAGAGCCTGGTGCACCCCAAAAACAAGAAGAGCGCGAGATCTCGAGGATCTCGCGCCCGGGTTGGGATCGGCGGGGGAGAGAGGACCCGCCGATCCCGTTCCTGCGGGGGAACGCGCTTACTTCAGGTTCTGGGTCCAGTAGGTTTCGATCTGGCGGACCAGGCTGTCCGGCAGCGGCACGTAGTCCAGTTGGCGGGCCTGGGCATCGCCGTTCTTGTAGACCCAGCGGAAGAACTCCTGGGTGGCCTTGCCATTGGCAGCATTCTTCGGCGTCTTCTGCACCAGGATGAAGTTGGTGGCGGTGATCGGCCAGGATTCAGCGCCCGGCGCATTGGTCATGACCAGGTAGAAATCCTTGGCGTTGGCCCAGTCGGCGCTGGCGGCGGCAGCGGCGAACGACGCATCGCTCGGCTGCACGAACTTGCCGGCGGCATTCTTCATCGCGGTGTACGACAGCTTGTTCTGCAGCGCGTAGGACAGTTCGACATAGCCGATGCCGCCCTTGATCTGCTTCACGTACGCTGCAACGCCTTCGTTGCCCTTGCCACCGATGCCGGCCGGCCACTGCACCGAGGTGCCTTCACCGACCGAGCTCTTCCACTCCGGGCTGACCTTGGACAGGTAGTTGACGAAGTTGAAGGTGGTGCCCGAACCGTCCGAACGATGCACGACGGTGATCTTGGCGCTCGGCAGGGTCACGCCCGGATTCAGCGCGGCGATGGCCGGGTCATTCCAGGTCTTGATCTTGCCCAGGAAGATGTTGGCCAGCACGGCGCCGTCCAGCTTCAGCGCGCCCGGGGCGATGCCGGCCACGTTCACCACCGGCACCACGCCACCGATCACCGACGGGAACTGCGCCAGGCCCGAGGCGGCCAGTTCTTCCGGCTTCAGCGGAGCATCGGAGGAGCCGAAATCAACCGTCTTGGCCTTGATCTGGGCGATGCCACCACCGGAGCCGATCGACTGGTAGTTGACCTTGTTGCGGGTCGCAGCGCTGTAGTCGGCCGACCACTTGGACATGACCGGGTAGATGAACGATGCGCCCGCGCCGGTGATGTCGGCGGCGTTGGCGGCGAACACGGACGATGCAGCCAGGATGGCGACAGCGGCGCGCGATTTGAAGGCGTGGATCACGGGGAGACTCCTGGGGTGGTGGTCGAAGGGCGGTTGCCCGACGTTTCGGTGCACATTCCATAACGGTTGCGTGACATGTCCGCGTCTGTCATATGACGCGGACGTGACACGCGTCATGAGGGGTGTCACGTCCGCTGCGCCGGCAGGGCGGCACGGGCACCGCTGCAACGACGAAGGCACGGACGGGGCCGTGCCTTCGCGGTTCAACGCAGGCGGCTGGACTTACCAGAAGAACTGCGCGCGGGCTTCCAGGATGTTGGGATCGTCGTTGACGAAACCGCGCGCCGTGGAGCTGTACTTCTTGCTGTCGACCATCACGTAGTTGAGCATCAGCTTGAAGTTGGAACGCAGGTACCAGTTGGCGCCCACGGTCCAGATGTCCATCTTGCCGCCCAGCACGCCATCGACGATCGGCGGGCGACCAGCGACCGGGTTGGCGGCGAGGTTGCCGTCATTGAGGTCCATGTGGTCGTAGCGCACGCCCAGCTGCCACTGGCCGCCGGCCGGGTTGTTCGGCAGGCCGGTGCCCGGAGTGCCGCCCTTGTAGCTCCAGGTCTCGCCGGTGACGTTCCACACGCCGCTGATGTAGTAGCCGTCGCTGGTGTAGTTGTCGTGGTCGTAGCGCTTGGCCTTGCTGGTGTAGTACTCGGCCTGGGCCTTGAATGGGCCCTGGAAGTACATCGCTTCGGCACCGATGGTGCTGACCCGGTCGGTGTCGGTCAGGTTTCCGCTGTCGATCAGGCGGGCAGTGGCGAGGTCGGCATTCGGACGCGCACGCACGCGCAGGGTGTCGGCGTCGGCGTCGTAGTTGACGTAGCTCAGACCGAAGTGCAGGACCTGGCCCTTTTCATTGATCGGGGCCCAGGTGCCACGCGCGCCGTAGCCGCTGCCGTGGGCCAGGTTGCGGGTCAGCTCGCGTCCGAAGGCGCTGGCGGTCACCGACCAGTTGTCCTGGCCGTAGCTGTACGCGCCACCCAGGCGGCGGGCGATGGCATAGGTATTGGTGACTGCTGCCTTGGAAATGAAATCGTTGTTCTTGGTGCTGGACAGTTCTTCCAGGCTGTTGGGCTGCTTGAACTGGCCCAGCTGCAGGAAGTGGTTGGCGTTGCCCAGCAGCTTGTACTTCACGTTGGTGTCGAGGAACTTATCGGCCTTGGCATCATAGCCGACCACCCATTCCACGTTGCCCGGGCCCTTGCCCTTCAGCACCAGCTCGGCGCGACGCAGTTCGAATTCGCTGTTCTTGCCGTTGCCGGCGTCGCCACCGTTGAGGTCGGTCAGGTCGTTGTCGAACCAGTTGCCGTCGGCCTGGACCAGGCCTTCGAAGGTGATTTCCGAACCGCCGATCACGTCGATGGCGACTTCGGCGTGTGCAGCCGGCACATACAGCGCAGCAGCCACGGCCACCGTCAGGAGTTGGTGATGCAGTTTCATGGAGAGGAGCCTTGCAGGCAGGTTGGAAGATGCGCGCAGGCTAGAAGGTAAAGATTGCGTAAATGTGACAGTTCGCGCGCGGCAGACATCCACCGCAGGCCCCGTCACGGCATGGCCTGCCATTGAAACCGCTTGCGTATGACGCCCGGATTGCGCCCCGGTTGCAGTAGATCCACGCCATGCGTGGATGCTGTCGTCACTCTGCGAGGGTCTTGTCCTTGAACCGGCAGAGGTCGGCGATCACGCAGCCCGGGCAATCCGGCTTGCGCGCCTTGCACACATAACGCCCGTGCAGGATCAGCCAGTGATGCGCGTCGAGCAGGAACTCGGCCGGAATCACCTTCACCAGTTTGTCTTCCACTTCACGCACGTTCTTGCCTGGCGCCAGGCCGGTGCGGTTGGATACGCGGAAGATATGCGTGTCCACCGCCATCACCGGCTCGCCGAATGCAGTGTTGAGCACCACGTTGGCGGTCTTGCGTCCAACGCCTGGCAGCGCTTCCAGTTCATCGCGATCGCGCGGCACTTCACCGCCGTGCTTCTCCAGCAGGATCGCACAGGTGGCGATCACGTTCTTCGCCTTGGCGTTGAACAGGCCGATGGTGGCGATGTACTGCTTCAGCCCGTCCTCGCCGAGTGCGAGGATCTTCGCCGGCGTGTTGGCGACCGGGAACAGACGGCGCGTGGCCTTGTTGACGCCGACGTCGGTGGCCTGCGCCGACAGCGCGACCGCCACCAGCAGCTCGAACGGCGAGCTGTACTCCAGTTCGGTCTTCGGGTGTGGATTGAGTTCGCGCAGGCGGGTGAACATTTCCACCACGTCGGCGCGCGGCATCGTGCCGCCACGCCGCGCCGGGGCGCGTGCGGTCTTCTTCAGGGTGGCCATTACTGCTCCTTGCCGCTGGCGCGGGCCTTGGCCCGGGCGAGGATGGCGGCGGCTGCGGCGGGCAGGGCGGGTTTCATGTCCGGCGCCGGGGCCGGCGTACGGCGTGCATCGCGCTCGGCCTCACGGCGCGCCAGGCGCACCGCGCGCGCGCGATAGCGTTCGCGTGCGGCCCATGCCGCGTGCAGCTGCTGCTGGGCCTGGTGCAGGCGTTGCGGAAGATCCGGGTGGCCGGGCAGCAGCTGCGCGTCGCCGGCGCGGGCGATGTAGTCCATCAGGCCCGCCTGCAGGGCGCCATCGAGATCGTCTGCCTGGACCCGGGCGAACAGCTGCGCGGGGTTGGGTCGGGATGCCATGGCGTCAGCGGTTCTGGAACGCCGGCGGTCGGCGCTGCAGGAACGCGCCGGTGCCTTCGCGCATGTCCTCGGTGGCGAACAGCAGGCCGAACTGCGCGCTTTCGTACTCCAGCCCTGCCTCCAGGCTGCATTCGCCACCCACGTGCACGGCATCCAGCAGGCCACGCAGGGCCAGCGGCGCCGAGCGCGCCAACTGGCGGGCGACATCCTGCACACGGTTGTCCAGCGCGTCGGCGGGTACCACCTCGTTGACGATGCCCAGTTCCAGCGCACGCGCGGCGTTGATCGGTGCACCCAGCAGGCACAGCTCCAGGGTGGCGGCGCGGCCGCACAGGCGCAGCAGGCGCTGGCTGCCGCCGAAGCCGGGAATCAGGCCCAGATTGATCTCCGGCTGCCCGACCTTGGCCGTATCGGCAGCGATGCGCAGGTGGCAGGCCATGGCCAGCTCCAGCCCGCCGCCCAGGGCGAAGCCGTTCACGCGCGCGATCACCGGCTTGGGCATGCGCTCGATCTGGCGCATCAGGGCCTGGCCGAGCAGGGAGAAATCACGTCCCTGAACCGCACTGAGTGTGTTCATCTCGGCGATGTCGGCCCCGGCCACGAACGCCTTCGGACCGGCACCGGTCAGCACCACCACGCGCACGTCCGGGTCGGCAGCGGCGGCGCTGAACGCTTCGGCCAGCGCCTGCAGGGTCGCGGCATTCAAGGCGTTGAGCTTGTCCGGGCGCTGGACGGTCACGGTGCGGATGGCGCCGTCGTCGGCGACAGCGATCAGGGCATCGGCCACGGGAAAACTCCTGAAACGTTAAAAAAAAGTGAGATTGAACTCCGCCAACGCAGACGGGTCTTAGCCTGCATCGTGAGTAGCGGTTACACGTTGTGCCCGTTATCCTAACCCGTCGCCTCAGGGCGGCGCAGAACGTCCCTGAGTTACCACCCCTGGAGAACTGTTTGATGAAGTTGCGTTCTATCGCGGTCGCCGTCGCGGCCCTGGCCCTGACGGGCAATGCCTTCGCCCAGGACGTCTCGTCCGAAAAGGGCAAGCTGAGCTACTACTTCGGTTACGACTACGGCAACAACCTGGCGGAGCTGACCGGTCGTGGTGAGCAGCTGGACATCAACTCGGTGGTGAAGGGTCTGCAGGACGCCTACGCCAAGAAGCAGCCGGCGATCACCGCCGACCAGCTGAAGCCGGCCGTTGAAGCGTTCCAGAAGCGCGAGCAGGGCCGTGCCCAGGCTGCCAAGGCCGAGTACGAAAAGGCTGCTGCCGAAAACAAGACCAAGAGTGATCAGTTCATCGCGGCGAACAAGGCCAAGGCCGGCGTGCAGTCCCTGCCGAGCGGCGTCCAGTACCGCGTGATCGAAGCAGGCAAGGGCGCCAAGCCGACCCAGGCCAGCACCGTGCAGCTGGAAGTGGCCGGTCCGTTCCCGTACGGCCAGCGCCCGACCGAAGCTCGTCCGGCCCAGCAGATTCCGTCGATCAAGGTCAGCGACGTCGAAATGAAGGCCATGCGCGAGACCCTGCTGCAGATGCCGGCAGGCTCGAAGTGGGAAGTCACCCTGCCGCCGGATCAGGCCTACGGTGCCGACCCGCGCACCCCGTTCCCGCCGAACGTGGCTGTGCAGTTCGAGATCAAGCTGGTCAGCGTCAAGTAAATCGAAGCCGTAAACGAAACGCGCCGGTGATTCCACCGGCGCGTTTTTGTTTGCGCGGAGCGCGACGGTGCCACGCACCGCATCTGCACCCCGCGCAAATTCAGCCCGATCGCGCTACTGTTGTCGGGTGCAAACAATGGAAGAAACGGCGCGTGTTGTCGCAAGTCCCTGCATCGGAGTGTGCACGCTGGATCCGGACCGGCAATGCACCGGCTGCGGGCGGCACATCGATGAAATCGCACGGTGGTCGTCGATGAGCAACGAGGAGCGCAGCCGCATCCTGCATCGCGTGCAACCCCTGCGTGAACAGCTGCAGCAATCACTGCGCGGCTCGCTGGCCGATCACGAACGCTTGATGCGCGCGCTGCATCCACTGGCCGAGCCGCCGGCCGGCGACGGCTGGAACCGCAGCGAACTGAGTGACCTGCTGCCGCCGGGGCCACCTGTGGAAGCCGCCGTACTGGCCGGCATCGTGCCGCGCGCCAATGGCGCACAGGTCATCCTTACCCGTCGCACCGAAACCCTGCGCCAGCATGGTGGCCAGGTCGGCTTCCCCGGCGGGCGCACCGAACCCGATGACCGCGACGCACTGGCGGCCGCGCTGCGCGAGAGCCAGGAAGAAATCGCCCTGGCTCCGGGGCAAGTGCAGGCGCTGGGCTATCTCGATCCCTTCGTGACGATCACTGGCTACCGGGTCACGCCGGTTGTGGCGGTGGTCGATCCGGACTTCGTGCCGGTGCCGCAGCCCAGCGAAGTGGCCGAAGTGTTCGAAGTGCCGCTGGCCTACCTGATGGCCGCAGACAATCTGCGCCAGGTCGAAATCAATCACCGCGGCCGCATCCGCCACGTCCTTGAGTACGGCTGGCCCGGCCAGCGTATCTGGGGCGCGACCGCCGCCATTCTCTACAACCTGCGTCGCCGCCTGGAGCAAGTGCAATGAAGCCGATCGATCCGCCGTGGACCACGCTTGTCGATGTCGCCAGCCTGGCGGCAGCATTGGGTGAGGACGTACGTGTCGTCGATGCACGTGCCACTGCCAGCACCGCCGTACGCGTGGTCGATGCGCGGTCCTCGCTGGCCGACCCGCAGGCGGGTAGCGGCCAGTATCTGGCGGGGCATGTTCCGGGCGCGGTGTATGCCGACCTCAATCGGGACCTGTCGGATCTGACCCGCAGCGGCCACGGCCGTCATCCACTGCCGGACAGCGATGCCTTCGCCGCGAAGCTCGGCCAGTGGGGTATTGGTCCCGACACCCAGGTGGTGGTCTACGACGGCAGCGACGGCAGCATGGCCGCCTCGCGCCTGTGGTGGCTGCTGCGCCTGATCGGGCACCGCAAGGTGGCCGTGCTCGATGGTGGTATCACCGCCTGGCAGGCCGCAGGGCACCCCTTGGCGACGGGGCAGGATGAGGTGACCGCGCTGCCGGCTTACCCGGGCCGTTTCGACACCACCCAGATTGCCAATGCCGACGAAATCAGCGCACGCCTGAAGCACGCGCCGGGCTGGCTGGTCGACGCACGCGCGGGCGAACGCTTTCGTGGCGAAGTCGAGCCGCTGGACCCGGTTGCCGGCCATGTACCCGGCGCGGTCAACCGCCCGTTTGCGTTGAACGTTGCCGACGGCCGCCTGCGCGACGCACAGGAACTGCGCGCCGAACTGCAGGGCGTGATCGGCAACCGCGATCCGCAGCAGGTGGTGCTGATGTGCGGTTCCGGCGTGACCGCCTGCCACCTGCTGCTGGCGATGGAAACGGCCGGCCTGAGCGGCGCACGCATCTATGCCGATTCCTGGAGCGGCTGGGTGAGCGACAGCAGCCGCCCGGTGGCGACCGGCGCCTGAGCGATCCGAGCAAAAAGCAGTCGAGCGCGGAGCCTCTCCAGAGCCGAGCGGCCGGCTCCACGCGCATGGCGATGCGTTCAAATCATCGGCGCCCGCAGGTCATGGAGCGCGGCTCGACTCTACAAAGGCACCCTCCGATCGATCCGACTCCGTGCCGACCAACGGTCGGCACCCACCAACAGCAGCAGAAATCTGTCGAAGGCGGGGTG
>NZ_VMBJ01000080.1:0-9352 GCF_010608305.1 Stenotrophomonas sp. AS012628
CCATTCGCGCCGCACCCCTGCCAGGAGAGAACCCCGATGTTGCCCGCCCGCCACCACCGCCCCCCCTGTCGTTCGATCGCTCCGCTGTCGCTGGCCATCGCCGGCGTGCTGCTGTCGGTCGCCGTTCCTGCCTTCGCCCAGGAGAGCAAGGACAAGGCCACCGACCTGGCCCGCATCGAGGTCACTGGCTCCAACATCCGCCGCACCGACGTTGAAACCGCCTCGCCGGTGCAGGTGATCAGCAAGCAGGACATCCAGAACATGGGTGCGCGCACGCTGTTGCAGGTGCTCGACAACCTGCCTGCCGCACGTCCGGCGCAGCAGGATGCGCGTTCGTTGTTCACCGGTTCCGACGGTGCCTCGCAGGCCAATCTGCGCGGCCTCGGTGCCCAGGGAACGCTGGTGCTGCTGAATGGTCGTCGCCTGTCGTACTACGGTGCACCGGCCGGCTTCCAGACCCAGTTCGTCAACATCGACGCGATCCCGGCTGCGGCCATCGAACGCATGGAAGTGCTGACCGACGGCGCTTCGGCGGTGTACGGCACCGACGCGGTGGCCGGCGTGATCAACGTGATCACCAAGCGCAACTTCCAGGGCGCCGAGGTCAGCTTCACCAACGACACCTCCTCGCGCATCGACTCCTACGGCGAGCGCCAGGCCAGCATCACCGCCGGCTTCGGTGACCTGGCCGAGAACCGCTTCAACATCTACGGTGCGGTCAACATGTACCGCCGCGACGCGATTCCGCTGAGCGATTTCTACGACAAGCGGCCCGACCAGTACTACGTCAACAATCCGAACTACCTCAACAACCTGCGCCTGGGCGTGGGCAGCAAGCCGGGTGAATTCAATCCGGGCACTTACTTCGCCTTCGATCCGGTCACCGGCCGTCGCGTGCAGGAAGCCGCGCCGGGCTGCAAGAACGTGCTGACCAGTGAAGCGGCCGGTCCGCGTTGCGTCTGGGAAACCTGGATGAACAACGAGATCGATGCCGGCGCCAAGTCCGAGCGCAATACCGCCTACCTCAACGGCACTTTCCTGGTGGGTGACAACACCGAGATCTTCGCTGAGGCGACCTACACCGACATCGACCTGCGCGCCAACGGTGGCACGCCGCGCACCTACGGCACCACCACCGGCAACCCGACCAGCTGGTTCTCGCGCAACACCGGCAACACCGTCAACCAGTTCCTGTACCCGTTCCTGGGCCCGAACAACGAGTACAACCACGCCAGCCCGCAGATGAAGGCAATGATGGGCGGCGTGGTCGGCCTGAACTACCTGCTGCAGGATGCCGGCCCGAACTACTTTGGCCAGCGCAATACCGACAAGAGCTACCGCGTGCTGGCCGGTGCGCGTGGCAACCGGGGTGACTGGAACTGGGAGACCGCCTTCGCCAGTGCCGGCACCCACTCCACCACGTACCAGACGATCAACGTCAACATCAAGGGCTTCGAGAAGGCGTTCGGCCCGTACTCGGTCGATCCGACCACCGGCCGCGTGATCATCTCCGACCACCCGGCATACAAGTTCGGTGAGATCAGCGAAGCCAACGCTGCATTGATCCGTGAAGCGTTCCCGACCTTCGACATCCAGTCGTGGACCCGTCTGCACACCTTGGACGGCAAGATCGAAGGCCCGCTGTTCCAGCTGCCGGCCGGTGAAATGCGCGCCGCGTTCGGCTTCAACGCCAGCCGCGAAACCTTCTACACCCCGGGCAACGCGGATGCAGCCAACGGCCTGATCTCCCAGCAGGGTGGTTCCTGGTTCGACGGCAAGCGCAACACCTACGCGCTGTTTGCCGAGACCGTGGCACCGATCACCGACAAGCTGGAACTGGATGCGGCGGTGCGCGTGGACAAGTACCCGAACTTCAGCGCCAACGTCGCGCCGAAGATCGGCTTCAAGTACCAGGCGTTCGACCAGCTGATGCTGCGCGGTACCTACTCGACCGGTTTCCGTGCACCGAGCCTGGCCGAATCCGGCAACGGCGGCGTGTTCGCGCAGCTGGGTGGCTACCGCGACGAGCTGCGCTGCAACGAGACCAACGCCATCGCCAACCTGCTGCTGCGCTCGCAGCGTCCGGGCGATGTCGACCTGGGCAAGAACCTGCTGAACGTCGACTGCAGCCGCACCGTGGCGCGCATGACCCAGCCGAACAAGGACCTGAAGCCCGAGAAGGCGAAGATCGCCACCCTCGGCTTCGTCTACGAGCCAGCGAGCTGGCTGTCGGTGTCGGCCGACTACTGGTTCATCTACCGTGACAATGAAATCGTCGCGCCGGACTACCGCCGCATGGAAGACATCATCTCCTCGTCGCGCTCGCCGATCACCGACAGTGACCGCGCCAACCTGGCGCAGCTGGCGGCGATGTGTGCCGACCCGGCCAGTGGCGTGAGCTGCCCGTCGGTGCTGCCGGGCTACTCCGCCGGCAACGTGGCCAGCGTGGTGGGCCAGTACAAGAACCGTGGCAAGACGCTGATCGACGGCTTCGACATCGATGCACGCAGCCGCTTCTCGCTGGGTGACTGGGGCAACCTGAACATCGGCCTGGCCGCCACCATCGCCAACCGCAACCGCTTCTACATGGATGAAGCCAACGGCTGGTACTACGGCGACGTGGTGGGCTACTACAACAACCCGCGCCTGCGTGCCACGCTCAATGCCGACTGGACCTACAAGCAGGTCACCACCAGCATGTTCGTCAACTACGTGGGCGGCACCAAGTGGGCCACCGACCAGGTTGATGAGGTGAGCAACAACAAGGAAACCTGCACCGGCGGCTACCTGGCCCTGCAGAAGAGCAAGTGCGACGGTGCGCCGTCGTGGTGGACCGCCAACATGAGTGTCACCTGGCGCCCGGATGATGCGTGGAACCTGAGCTTCACCGTCAAGAACCTGTTCAACCGCCTGCCGTTCTACGATCCGAACAGCTTCCTGGGTGACTCCAGTGACTACGCGACCATCTTCGGCCGTGGCTACAGTGTGACCATCGGCTACCGTTTCAAGTAATTCCGTTTGCGTGACCAGGCGAGCCGGCTACGGCCGGCTCGCTGCCAAGAGGAGAGATGTTTGCCATGAAGCGTAGGGAATTCATCGCGGCCAGTGCCGCTGTCGCCGCCAGCAGCCTGCTGCCGCAGACCCCGGCATGGGCACGCGGGCGCAAGGTGCGCCTGGCCATGATCGGTACCGGCATGCGCGGGCTGGTGCTGCTGAAGGAACTGGCGCGCCGCGACGATGTCGAGGTGGTCGCCGTGTGCGATATCGAGCCGATCATGCTCGGTCGCGCCGTGGAGATGGTGACCAAGGCTGGCAAGCCGGCCCCGAAGACCTACGGCCAGGACCGTGACAGCAACGCCTGGAAGCGCCTGCTGGAACAGAAGGGCATCGATGGCGTGATCATCGCCACGCCGTGGGAATACCACGCGCCGATGGCGATTGCCGCGATGCAGGCCGGCGTGGCCGTGGGCTGCGAAGTGGTGGCCGGCATCACCCTGCAGGACCACTGGGACGTGCTGAAGACCCAGTTGAGCACCGGTACCCCGTACATGCTGCTGGAGAATGTCTGCTACCGCCGCGACGTGATGGCCGCGCTGCAGATGGTGCGCCAGGGCCTGTTCGGGGAGCTGGTGCACCTGCAGGCCGGCTACCAGCACGATCTGCGCGGCGTGAAGTTCAATTCCGGCGACCCGAACCAGCCCTACGACAGCGGCGTGGAGTTCGGGCCCAAGGGCTGGAGCGAAGCCCGCTGGCGCACCGAGCATTCGGTGGAGCGCAACGGCGAGCTGTACCCCAGCCACGGCATCGGCCCGTGCGCGATGTACACCGGCATCAACCGTGGCAACCGCTTCACTCACATCAACGCGTTCGCGACCAAGGCACGCGGCCTGCACGAATACACCGTGGCCAAGAGTGGTGGCACCACCCACCCCAGCACCAAGGTCAAGTTCAAGCTGGGCGACATCGTCACCACCACGCTGGCCTGCGAGAACGGCGAGACCATCCTGCTGCAGCACGACACTTCGCTGCCGCGCCCGTACTCGATGGGTTTCCGTGTGCAGGGCACCAAGGGCCTGTGGATGGACGTGAACCATTCGGTCCACATCGAAGGCCGCAGCCCGCCGCACCAGTGGGAAGAGTTCAAGAAGTACCAGGACGAATACGAGCATCCGCTGTGGAAGCAGAATGCCGACACCGCCGCCAGCGCTGGCCACGGTGGCATGGACTGGTTCGTCATCCACGCGTTTGTGGAAGCGCTGAAGGCCAAGGCACCGATGCCGATCGACATCTACGACGCGGTGACCTGGAGCGCGATCACGCCGCTGAGCGAGCAGTCGATCGCCAATAGTTTCCAGACGCTGGAGTTCCCGGACTTCACCGCTGGCGCGTGGAAGCAGCGCAAGCCGATCTTTGCGTTTGATGGGAAGTACTGATCCGCTCTGTGTAGAGTTGAGCCATGCTCGACTGGTTTGAACCCGACGCCGGGCACTGCCCGGCGTTGCTGTTTGTGGCGGATTGGCCCCTGCAGTGCCCAGCCCACGCCCGGCCGCCTGTTCGGTCGGCCGCCCGCTTTATCAGAAAACTCTGAAATCCGACGCATTCCACAGTTTCTGACTTGAATGTGTAAACCACATCGGAGATAACGTTCCCCGTGCGGTCAGCCCGCATTCCGGACCAGGGACGATCCGAAGCATGACGTGGTGAGGCAGCTGCCCCACGTTCTCGTTCCCGCCGGTGCAGTGTTCGTCCAGGAAGGAGAACAGGGATGTTGAAGCGATTGAAGTCCATTTCGTGTGCCGCACTGGCGATGATTGCGCTGGCGAGCTTGGCTCCCGGGGCTGCGCAGGCGCAGGAGGTGCAGAAGAAGTGGGAAAGCTACCTGTCGATGGGCCAGCCGCGAGCCACGGAAGCGGCGGTGCAGAAGGACATCAAGTCGCTCTTTTCCCAGTACGAGGAGGACAAACCCTTCGATTGGCATGTCAAACGCCAACGCGTCCTTGGAAAGAAGGTCATCTACGATTACCGGGTGAAACCCGAGAAGATCGTTACTACCGACTGGGTCTACACCCACTCAGGGCAGGAGTACTCTTCCGAAGATCAGATTCGGAGCGTGATCCTCGCCACCCGCGTCAGCGACCCGCAGTGCCCGGCGACTTCCCTCACGGAGGATCCGTGGGTCGAGCTCCTTGGGCTTGGAAGGGGCGATGACGGTAGTGTCACCAACGAGGAGAAGGATTTCCATTACACCTTGAACTTCTATCATCAGAGCACTCAACAATGCTCGTCGATAGTGGGGTGGGAGCATGTGCGCCGGGCCAGAACGGCGCTTTGCCCGAATCGACCGTCCCTGACGTGGAATGACGCCTTGCAGATGTGCTCACTGGTCCAGCAGGACGAGCCGCACATGGCGCCCATGCTGTCCTATACAAGCACGCCGCTGCCGCCGCAGCAATGTCCTGTTGGCAACCCATGTGATCCGACCACTGGCGATAAATCCCAGCCTGAGCCGGATTTCAACTTTGGATGGGTGAGCTTCCAACGCCACTATCATTCCCTGACAAGCACGGCGGGCGGCGCGTTGGGTACGGGCTGGACCCATTCCCACAATCTGCGGCTTACCGCAGGCGTAGACGATTCCACCTTCCCTCCCAGCCCCGAACTGAAAGTTGGGTTGATCGGCGCCGATGGCGGGCAGACCGCGTTCCAGAAAGTGGGGGCAAGCTACGAAGCCATGGACGGAAGCGGTGATCGCGCTGTCCAGCAGGGCACCAACTGGCAACTTTCACGTGCCGGAGAGCGCATTCATTTTGATGCCGCTGGCTTGATGCAGCGCCGCGATTTCGAAGACGGAACGTCGCTGACCTATGCACACGACGGCCGCGGCCGCCTGCTCAGCATCACCCATTCAACCGGTCGACGCGTTGATGTCCAGTACCTCGCGCCGGGCGACGATTCGCTGATCTCGGCCCTGGTGGTCGCCGGCCAGCCTGTGGTGAGCTACACGTACTCTCCTGCTGGCGAGCTGGCCACTGCGACCTATGCAGACGGCGCCAGCCGTACATACCACTATGAAGACGCCCGTTTCCCCGGCTACCTGACCGGCATTACCGCTGAAGGCAGCCAGCGCTACAGTTGGTACGGCTACGACGCCAAGGGACGGGTCACCTGCAGCCGTCACTCCGGCGACTGCAGTCAGGCCGACGTAGGCATTGATGGCGTGCGCCTGGAGTACACCCCGGCAGGAACCACCATCGTCACCGACGCACTGGGCAAGCAGAGCACCTACGCCTTGACCGCCATCGGCTCCAGTGGACTTCCGCGCAAGGTCAATGGCATCACCGAGAGCAACGGCAGCATAAGCCGCACCTATCTGCCCGAGGGCACCGATTTCCGGCGCCGGCTGCAGTCGGTGACTGATCGCCGTGGTGTCGTCACCAGCTACGCCTATGCCGAGGCCAGCGATGCTACCGCAGGCGCCGTCAGCGTGACCACCACCACCGAAGCGACCGGTACTCCGGATCAGCGCATCAGCGAAACGCGCGTGGCCATGGACAGCAATCGGCTGGTGCAGCAGACCGTTGGCAACCGTGAGATCCGCATCGCGCGCAACGCGCGCCTTCAGCCGACCACCATCACCGTGCGCGACACGCTGACCGGTGACACCCGCGTCACCACGCAGACCTACTGCGAGGCCGAAGGGCCGGAGTGCCCGCTGGTGGGACTGCTGCGCAGTGTGGATGGCCCGCGAAGCGATGTGGCGGATGTCTCCACCTATGCCTACTACACAGCGGACGACCCGGGATGCGCGGCCAATGGTGCCTGCAGCTATCGCAAGGGCGACCTGCGCAGCGTGACCAATGCGCTGGGCCAGACGGTCGAGACCCTGGCCTACGACGCACTCGGAAGGCCGCTGTCGATAAAGGACGCCAACGGCGTGGTCACCGATTACACCTACCATGCCCGCGGCTGGCCGACCTCGGTCACCGTGCGCGGTGCCACCACAGCCGAGGACCGGGTAACCCAGATCAGCTACTGGCCGACCGGCCAGGTGCAACAGGTCACCGAGCCGGACGGCAGCAGTGTCACCTATGTCTATGACGCCGCCCAGCGGCTGACGGACATCGCGGACAGTGCGGGCAGCACCATTCACTATGTGCTGGACAACGCCGGCAACCGCCTCAAGGAAGACACGCTGGATACCGGCGGCACCCTGCGCCGCACCTTGGCACGCACCTTCAACACGCTTGGTCAGGTGACCGCATTGAAGGACGCAGGCAACCACGCCACCGGCTTTGCCTACGATGCCAACGGCAACCCGCAGACGATCAGCGACGCACTGCAGCGCGTGACCAGCCAGCAGTACGACCCGCTGAACCGCTTGGCGCAGACCCTGCAGGACGTCGGCGGCGTGGCCGCGGAGATCCGCAGCCAGTACAACGCGCTGGATCAGGTCACCCAGGTCACCGACCCGAAGGGTCTGCACACTACTTATGCCTATAACGGTTTCGGTGATCTGACCGGGCAAGTCAGCCCGGACAGCGGCGCCAGCAGCTTCACCGTGGATTCGGCAGGCAACCGCAAGACCGCTACCGATGCACGCGGCGTCACCGCCACCTATAACTACGATGCACTCAACCGCCTGATCGGCATCGCCTACCCGGATCCCAATCTGGACGTGGGCTACAGCTATGACGTGGCGCCAGCTGCCTGTGCTGCCGACGAGCGCTTTGCCAAGGGACGACTGGGGCAGGTGCTGCACGCCAACGGCAGCACCCAGTACTGCCACGACCGCTTCGGCCAGGTCACCCGCAAGGTGCAGACCGTCAACGGTGTCGCCAGCACGCTGCGCTATGCCTACAGCAAGTCGGGTCGCCTGGCCGCGCTGACCTACCCCGACGGCAGCGTGGCCGACTACGTACGCGACACCCAGGGGCGCATCAGCCAGATCGGACTGACCCGGCCCGGCCAAGCCCGCCAGATCGTGGTGAACAACGTGACCTACGCGGCCTTCGGCCCGGCGACCGGCTGGACCTACGGCAATGGCCGCCAGTTGCAGCGCCCGTTGGATCTGGATTACCGCCCGCAGGCGGTGCATGACCCGGCCGCAGGTGGCCTCTCACTGGGCTATGGCTATGACCCGGTCGGTTCGGTCACCGAGCTGAGGAACGGCGCAGGCTCGACGGTGCTGGCCAAGTACGCCTACGACGCGCTGGGTCGCCTGACCCAGACTCAGGACGGCGCGACCGGCACGCCGATTGAAACCTACGCCTACGACGCCACCGGTAATCGCACTGCGCTGACCACTTCGGCGGGCACTGCCAGCTACGCCTATCCCGCAACCAGCCACCGGCTGACCGCAGCGGATGGCGAAGCGCGCAACCATGACGCCGTGGGCAACACCACCAGCATCGGCAGCAAGACCTTCACCTACAACGATGCAAACCGCATGAACGCGGTGAAGCAGGGTAATGCCGCACTGGAGAGCTACGGTTACAACCATCGCGGCGAGCGCGTGCTGCGCAGCCCGTCCGGTGGCGCTGCTCAGATCACCCTGTATGACGAGGCAGGGCAATGGCTGGGCAACTACTCGGCCACGGGCCAGGCGCAGCAGCAGGCCATCTGGCTGGACAACTATCCGGTGGCGCTGATCAATGTGCCGAGTACCGGCGTGCCGGAACTGGCCTACGTCCAGCCGGATCATCTGGGCACACCGCGCGTGGTGATCGATCCGGTACGGGATGTGGCGATCTGGGAGTGGAGCAACAAGAGCGAAGTGTTCGGTAATCAGATGCCGAGCGCCGACTCGGATGGGGATGGTGTGGCGTTCGAACTGGCGCTGCGTTTCCCGGGCCAGCAGGCGACGGATGCGAGTGGGTTGTTCTACAACTACCAGCGGGAATACGACCCGGCTGTGGGGCGGTATTCGCAGAGTGATCCGATTGGGTTGGAGGGGGGAATCTCAACCTTCAGTTACGCGGATCTCACTCCACAGGCTAAAGCGGACCCGCTCGGATTGGCGACATGGACTGGAACCATGACGTTTGCGGGCACAGGTGTAGGGATTGTAGGTGGTGTGGGTGGTGCAAGACTGACCCTTACGTCCGAATGTCTCAATGGCCGTCAGGCGTCCGTCGAACTCGGCTTTGCTGGGGTTGGCGTCGGCACTGGATCTCCCATCTCCGTCACTGTCTCTAATGTCACTCTCACAGGAGGCAACCTGATGTATGTCGATCCAAGCGAATTGCTCGGAGCCTCTTCCATTCTTTCGTTGGGAGCAGCGGCCGGTGGGGGGGGCTCTCTGTCAACCCTGAGGATTGGCGATGTATCTTCATTTGGAATTGGGGGGCAGGGA
>NZ_VMBJ01000081.1:0-7880 GCF_010608305.1 Stenotrophomonas sp. AS012628
AGGGGCCAAGCTCCTCCATCAACACAGTTGCTCCAGGGACGGATTCACGGCGTCCCCCGCGTACCCAACCCGACCGGCCCACCCGCGGCTTCTCCTTTCCGCGACCACCCAGACACCACCCACGAGGGGCTGCGCCGTTGGCTGGAAACTTCCTGACTCTGCGCAACGCCCGTTGTGGAAGCGTTCTCACAACGATGCACGGCAGCACACCCGCTGACCAAAGTCCGGAAAAAACGTTAGCTGGTTCACACTTTTACAGCGCGTTGATCCTGATCAATGGACTTGTCGTAATCGGCCTGCACAATGGCGGCCCGTTCGGCACGGCGCGCCGTCAATCGTTGCAGCGCGAGGGGGCGTCGGGCTGGAGCAGTACTGATCCAACGGATACAGGGAGCGCGGGGTACTGCCACTGGGGAGCGGCAGCCGCGCGGGTATCGACCGGATCCGGTTGCCGGTTGCGTCTGCGGGGATGGGGACGCAACCGGCCACCTCTATCTGAATGGGGAAGCCCGATCACGACGCCTTCACATTTCCCGCTGAACGCGGGCAAATCGTTGTGATTCATGGTGTTAGGGGTTTTAATTCATCCATGACCTGCTAACCTGCGACGATGATTCGACGCACTCTGGCCTGCATGCTCACCCTCGGCCTGGTCGCCTGCGCGACCCAGCCGAAGTCCCCACCGTCTTCGCCCCAGGCCAGCAGCACGCCGCGCCAACCCGCCGCCAAGGCCCATGGCCCGGCCGAGGCCGCGCCCGAAGCCACCGCTGCCACCGCGCCGCCGGTCGATCTCACCCCGGTGCCGTTCGAGGTCGCACGGGCCCGCTTCATTGCCGATACCGCCAAGCGCTATGGCCTGAAGCCGGAGCAGATCAGCAGCGTGCTCGACCAGGCGCAGGTGCGCCAGCCGATCATCGCCGCGATGTCGCGCCCGGCCGAACGGGTCAAGCCGTGGAACGAATACCGGCCGATGTTCATCAGCAAGGCCCGCATCGATGGCGGCCGCGCGTTCCTGGCCCAGCATCGCGCCGAGCTGGATCGCGTGCAGCAGCGCACCGGTGTGCCGGCCGAAGTGATCGTGGCGATCATCGGCGTGGAAACCAGCTACGGCAAGAATGCCGGCAGCCATCGCGTGCTCGATGCGCTGTACACGCTGGCCTTCTATTACCCGCGCAGCGGCGACCCGGCCAAGCTGGAACGCGAAGTGCGCCGCGAGCTGTTCTTCCGCGATGAGCTGGCCAAGCTGTTCGAGCTGGGCCGCGAAGAAAACCTGGACATCACCACGCTCAAGGGCAGTTATGCCGGTGCGATGGGCATGGGCCAGTTCATGCCGTCCAGCTATCTGGATTACGCAGTGGACGGCAACGGTGATGGCCGTCGCGACCTGTTCACCAGCTACGACGACGTGTTCTCGTCCATTGCCAACTACTTCGTGAAGAAGGGTGGCTGGGTCCGTGGTGGCCAGGTGGCCGTGCCGGCCACGCTGGCGCCGGGCCGCGAGGAGTTCAATCCGACCGAATGGATGCCGACCTGGTCGATGGCCGACCTGGCGCAGCGCGGCTACCAGCCGAGCGCGCCGGTACAGCCGGGCGCCACCGCCACCCCGATCACGCTTGAAGGCAGCACCGGCAAGCAGTACTGGCTGGGCTTCCAGAACTACTACGCGATCACCCGCTACAACCTCTCGAAGATGTACGCGATGGCCGTGTTCCAGTTGTCCCAGGCCATTGCCGGACAGGAGCTGCCCCCGGCATGAACATCAGATGGCTGGTCCCAGGCTTGATCGTCCTCGCGCTGGCTGCCTGCAGCAGCGCGCCGAAGAAGCCGGCCACGGCCGGCCATGGTGGCAAGTCCGGCGGCACCCTGGTGCAGGGGCGCGGCTCGCGCCCGGCACACTGCCCGGAAGGGTCGCCGTACGCGGCGGCCAAGGAAGACCTGAGCACCCGCGGCAACTACACCGCCGGTGGCCTGTACAAGCCGGGCGTGCGCGACAGCACGCCGGATTACATTCCCAACGTGGCCTGCATTCCCGAGCCGGAAGTGACCGCCGAGGAGCGCTCGGCGATCGGCAACAAGTCGCCGTACGTGGTGCTGGGCAAGTCGTACAAAGTGCTTGATGACACCCGCAACTATGTCGAGCGCGGCACCGCGTCGTACTACGGCGCCAAGTTCCACGGCCGCCTGACCTCGAACCGTGAGGTCTACGACATGTACCAGTTCACCGCCGCGCACAAGACGCTGCCGCTGCCCAGCTTCGCCCGCGTGACCAACCTCGACAACGGCGAGTCGGTGATCGTGCGCGTCAACGATCGCGGCCCGTTCCATGATGGCCGCGTAGTCGATCTCAGCTACGCCGCCGCCGTGCGCCTGGGCATCACCCAGCGCGGTACCGGCAATGTCGAGGTGCGCGCGCTGCAGCCGGGCGAGGGCAACCTGCTGGCGCAAAAGCCCTCGCGCCGCGAACGTCGTGCTGCCGAAGCGGCCGCAACCACCACCGTGGCCAGCGCGCGCCCGACGCCGGCTGCACGCGCCACAGCCGACAGCGACATCGATCGCCTGGTCAAGCGCCTGCCGGGCGACAGCATGCCTGCGCGTGGCCAGCCGGCCACCACCCAGGGCGTGGCCAGCACCGTGCCGGATGTGGCGGTCAGCAGCCTGCCGCCGAGCGCGCCGCCGGTGCGCAGCACGGTGCCCGCTCCGGCTGTCGTGGCCAGCACCACTCCGCGCGCGGTGGCACCGGCACCGGTGCGCAGCGCATCGACCACGCCGGCCGTACCCAGCCTGTCGCAGCAGGTGGTGGGCGCGGTGATGGTGCAGGTCGCCAGCTTCTCCAGCCGCGACAATGCCAACCGCGCGATGGGCCAGCTCAACGCCGCCGGCATCGTCGGCGCGACCATCAGTGACATCGCTGCCGGTGGCCGCACCCTGTTCCGCCTGCGCGTTCCCGCCAGCGACCATGCCAGTGCTGCGGAACTTGCCGGCCGCATCGCCGGTCTGGGCCTGGGTTCGCCGCAGATCATCAAGGATTGATCCGCCCGGGCCGGTGCTGCCGGCCCATGCTCCCCCGGCCTTACAATGGCCGTTACGTTCCACCCTCCATTCCCGGCCGTCCCCTGGAGCCTGCTGTCCAATGAATTTCCGTTCCGCCGCCACCGCCCTGGCCGCCACCCTGGTGGTGGGCCTGGCTTCCGCCCATACGCCGCTGCCGACCCCGGCCACGCCGACGCCTGCCGCCGCTGCCGCCCCGGCCACTGTTGCCACTCCGCCGGCGCCCGCGCCCAGCGTGTCCAAGGCCTGGGTGCTGATGGATTACGCCACCGGCCAGGTGCTGGCCGGTGAAAACATCCACGAACAGCTGGCTCCGGCCAGCATCACCAAGGTGATGACGTCCTACGTGATCGCCGCCGAGGTCAAGAACGGCAAGGTCCGTGCGGATGACCAGGTGATGATGAGCGAGCGCGCCTGGCGCGAAGGTGGCGCCGGTACCGATGGCAGCTACAGCGGCTTCCCGGTCAACCAGACCGCGCGCCTGGAAGACATGGAAAAAGGCATGGCGATCCAGTCCGGCAACGACGCCGCGATCGCCCTGGCCGAACACGTGGCTGGCAGCGAGGAAGCCTTTGCTTCGCTGATGAACAGCTATGCCGCCAAGATCGGCATGAAGAATTCGCACTTCGTGAACGCCCATGGCCTGACCGCTCCGGGCCACCATAGCAGCGCCTACGATCTGGCACTGCTGGGCCGCGCGATGGTGCGCGATTACCCGGAAACCTACGCGTACAACAAGATCAAGGAATTCCAGGTCGGCAACATCAAGCAGCCGAACCGCAACCTGCTGCTGTGGCGCGATGGCAGCGTGGACGGCATCAAGACCGGTCACACCTCGGAAGCCGGTTACTGCCTGATGAGCTCGGCCCAGCGTGGTGACCAGCGTCTGGTGGCCGTGGTGCTGGGCGGCCAGTCGGAAAAGCAGCGTGCCGATGACAGCCTGGCGCTGTTGAACTGGGGCTTCCGCTTCTTCGAGACCCACCGCCTGTACGAACCGGGCAAGGCCGTAGCCGAGCACAAGGTCTGGAAGGGCACCACCGACAAGGTGCAGCTGGGCGTGGCGCAGCCGATGCTGGTGAGCGTGCCGCGCGGCCGCTACAACGACCTGAAGCCGAGCATCGATGTGCCCAAGACCCTGGAAGCACCGTTCACCGCCGGCCAGCAGATCGGCACCGTGAAGGTGATGCTGGATGGCAAGCTGGTGGCTGAAGCGCCGCTGGTGGCGGTGGCTGCCGTTGAACAGGCCGGCTTCTTCAAGCGCCTGTGGGACAGCTTCTGGATGTGGTGGGAATCGGAATGATCCACGCCCCGGCGTGGTGAAGGAAAAGGCCGGCGAATGCCGGCCTTTTCGTTCTGTAGAGTCGGGCCATGCTCGACTGTCGTTGCCATCAACCGGCGTGCCGACCAACGGTCGGCACCTACCTACAGAGACCGGCTGATGGTGAAGCTGCCGAACACCGGTGCTTCGCGCTGGCCGTTGAACTCGCGCGTGCTGTGGTAACGCGCCGCAGCGAACTTCCAGCGTCCGTACATCACGGCCACGCCGTAGCCGCCGTAAGCCACCACATGGCGCTTGTCCACGCTGTGACTGTTGCGGAACGTGTTGCCGTCCAGCGTGATGTCGCGGATCACCCAGGCAGCGTCCGAGGTCGCGAACAGGTGCCAGGACCAGCCATTGGGACGGCCACCGCGGGTCGGCGCCGTGTTCTCGCCGGCCGGGCGCAACGGCGTGCTGCCGAAGTCGTCCGGCAGCTTCCAGCCGAAGCGCACTTCACCGCCGAGGTTGGCCTTGGTTTCCAGGTTGCCGATCGATCCACCGTAGTGGCTGATGGCGTCCCAACCCCAGCCGTCGGCATTGACGCTGGCATCGCCCGGCCAGCGACGCATGCGCTCGTGGGTCAGCATGAACAGCGGCTCGTTGTGCAGCTGGTTGTCCCATCCCTTGAATTTCTCGTCGCCCAGCACGTCGTGCACGGCGTTCTGCACCTGCTTGCCCTGTGCCCACGGGCCGACCACGCCCAGCGTCAGCTGGGTGGTCTGCAGGCGGTCGCCGCTGCGCGCATTGAAACCGAAGTTTGCGATCAGTACGCCAGCGTAAGGGCGGTCGTCCTCGATCAGGTCCCTGCGGCTGAAATCGGTCGGGGTGAAGATACCCTGGCCGATGCTGAAGATCATGTTCTGCTGTTCGAACTTGCCCGGGTGCAGCCCTTCCAGGTACTGGTTCACCCAGCGCGCCATGCGCGGCAGGCAGGGGTCGTCGGTGTAATCGACCAGATTGGGCGAGACCAGGGTCAACAGTGCACCGTTGGTGTAGCCCTGGTCCTGGTGGCGGCCGCCGAACAGGTCATTGTCGACGCGGAAATTGACCTGCGGCGGGTGGTCGCGCATTGCGTCCGGACCACATTGTTCGGCCGCCTGGGCGGCAAGGGGGAGGGCAGCAGCCAGCAGGCCTGACAGCCCGAGGGCTGCAAGGCGGCGTTGGGAAGGGGGGCTCATGTGAGAAGTTGTTTCTGTCTGTCGTTATATGCTGCGACACGGTACTCGCGCGAACGTGATGGAACGAGCGCGTTCGGATCACTTGTCTGTTCCGAAAACGACATTGTCTCGTGAAGACAATCCTGCCCTGTCCTGCGGTGCGCCACGGGGCCGGGGCCAATGCTGAACGGCCGTTCAGCTGCAACGCAGCGACTCACCGGTGCACTGTTTGACGTTGATGAATACTCTTGGGTTTGTTGCCCTGCGGCCCGATAATGGGGGGCATGGAAATCAAGTCCGACAACCCCGACCACGGCTTCCAGTTCCCCGGCCAGTTCGAGCTCAGTGCCATGGGCCCGGCCAACCGCGGCCTGGAACATGAGCTCCCCCGCCTGCTGCTGGCTGCCGGCATCGATGTCGTCAATGAACGCATCAGCTGGAAGCATTCCTCCAACGGCAAGTACGTGTCCGTCCGCATCGTGTTCAAGGCCGAGAGCCGCGAACAGTACGACCTGGCGCACCAGGCGCTGCGCGACCACCCGGAAGTGAAGTGGACGCTGTAGCCGACAGCTGCCCGGCCGAAGCCGCCCCGGAAGACCGCGCGCCGCGTCCGGCGCTGGTCCGCGACCTCGGCCGCCAGGCGTACGAGCCGGTGTGGCGCGCCATGCAGCGCTTCACCGACCAGCGCAGCGAGGCCGACGCCGATGAGCTGTGGGTGGTCGAGCACGACCCGGTATTCACCCTGGGCCAGGCCGGCAAGGACGAGCACGTGCTGGCGCCGGGCGAGATTCCGGTGCTGCATGTGGACCGCGGTGGCCAGGTGACCTATCACGGCCCCGGCCAGCTGGTGGTCTATCCGCTGCTGCGCCTGCCACGGCTGGGCATCGGTGTGCGCGACTACGTATGCCGCATCGAGCAGGCCATCATCGATACCCTGGCCGAGTGGAACATCGGTGCCGAACGCCGCGAGGGCGCCCCGGGCGTCTACGTCGGTGGCGCCAAGATCGCCGCGCTCGGCATCCGCGTGCGCCGCGGCTGTACCTTCCATGGCCTGGCCTTCAACGTGGCCATGGACCTGGAACCTTTCCACCGTATCAACCCCTGTGGCTATCAGGGGTTGCAGGTGACCTCGGTAGTAGACTTGGGCGGGCCCTCCGGGATGGAGGCCGTCAAGCCGGTGCTGCTGGACCACCTGGCCCGCCAGTTCGGCCTGCTGCTGCAGCCCACGCCCGAACTGCCTGATCTTTCTGCGGCCGCCTGACCGCCCCCGGAACTGCCATGACTGAAACCACCGCCCGTTCCATTCCCCTGCAGATCGTGCAGGGCGACTCTCCGTCCGCCGCGCCGTTGCAGGCCGGGGTCAAGCAGCTGGGCGGTGACAAGATCAACCGCTCGCCGGTGCAGTTCGCCGACGCGCCGGTGCTGCGCAAGCCGTCCTGGATCCGCGTGCGCATTCCTTCGGGCAATGCCGTGCAGAACCTGAAGGCCAAGCTGCGCGAGAACCGCCTGGTGACGGTGTGCGAGGAAGCCAGCTGCCCGAACATCCACGAGTGCTTCGGCCACGGCACCGCCACCTTCATGATCCTTGGTGAAGTCTGCACGCGCCGCTGCTCGTTCTGCGACGTGGCCCACGGCCGCCCGAAGCCGCCGGATGCCAACGAGCCGGCCAGCCTCGGCCAGACCGTGGCCGACATGGGCCTGAAGTACGTGGTGGTGACCAGCGTCGACCGTGATGACCTGCGTGACGGCGGTGCCCAGCACTTCGTCGACTGCATCACCGCCATCCGCGAAAAGTCGCCGGGTACCCGCATCGAAGTGCTGACCCCGGACTTCCGCGGCAAGGGCCGCATGGAACGTGCGCTGGAGATCCTGGCGCAGAACCCGCCGGATGTGTTCAACCACAACATCGAGACCGTGCCGGATCTGTACCGCAACGTGCGCCCGGGTGCGGACTACCAGTGGTCGCTGAACCTGCTGAAGAACTTCAAGGCGCAGCACCCGGACGTGCCGACCAAGAGCGGCATCATGCTGGGCCTGGGCGAAGACTTCGAACAGATCAAGGCCACCATGCGTGACCTGCGCGCGCACGACGTGGACATGATCACCATCGGCCAGTACCTGCAGCCGACCGCGCACCACCACCCGGTGCTGAAGTACTGGACGCCCGAGGACTACAAGGCGCTGGAAGTCTACGGCTACGAACTGGGCTTCAGTCACGTGGCCTCCGGCCCGATGGTGCGCTCGTCGTACCACGCCGATGTCCAGGCCAAGGGCGCAGGGGTTTCCTGACCGGTAGCGCCGGGCCATGCCCGGCGGTTCCCTCCCGCTGCGCTCGCCGGGCATGGCCCGGCGCTACC
>NZ_VMBJ01000082.1:0-7727 GCF_010608305.1 Stenotrophomonas sp. AS012628
CCCCCGCGTCGGCTGCACAGCGCGCTGTCCATGCCGTATTTCTCGTTCGCCCAGCCGCTGACCCCACGGAGCTGAATATGAGCGACATCCAGTGGAGCGACGGCGCTCCCATCTACCGTCAGTTGAAGGAGCGCGTGATCGCCATGATGCTCGACGGAATCCTCAAGCCGGGCGATGCCCTGCCTTCGGTGCGCCAGGTGGCCGCCGACTATCAACTCAATCCCATCACCGTTTCGCGCGCTTACCAGGAACTGGCCGACGAAGGCCTGGTCGAGAAGCGCCGCGGCCTGGGCATGTTCATGACCGAGCAGGCGGCCACGCAGCTGCGCAGCAGCGAGCGCGACCGTTTCCTCAACGAAGAATGGCCCGCGGTTCTGGAGCGCATCCAGCGCCTGGGCCTGAGCCTCGACGAATTGCTGCCCCAGGGGAAAGTCTGATGAATAGCACTGCAAGTGAGTCGGTCATCACCGCCCGAGGCCTGCGCAAGGCCTACAAGACCACGGTCGCCCTCGACAATGCCAGTTTCAGCATTCCAAGCGGGCGTATCGTCGGCCTGATCGGGCCCAATGGCGCCGGCAAGACCACCGCGCTGAAGGCCCTTCTGGGCCTGACCTCGGTGGAGGGTGAACTGAGCGTGCTCGGCCGCGACCCGCGACTGCACCGCGACGAACTGATGAACGACATCTGCTTCATCGCCGACGTCGCCGTACTGCCGCGCTGGCTGAAGGTCCGCGAGGCGATCGACTTCGTCGCCGGCGTGCACCCGCGCTTCGACCGCGCCCGTTGCGAGCGCTTCCTGGCCAACACCAAGCTGCAGCCGAAGCAGCGCGTGCGCGAGCTGTCCAAGGGCATGATCGTGCAGCTGCACCTGGCGCTGGTGATGGCCATCGATGCCCGCATCCTGGTGCTGGACGAACCGACCCTGGGCCTGGACATCCTGTACCGCAAGGAGTTCTACCAGCGCCTGCTGGAAGACTACTTCGACGAACAGAAGACCATCATCGTCACCACCCACCAGGTGGAGGAGATCGAGCACATCCTCAGCGACGTGATGTTCATCCGCGACGGCCGCATCGTGCTCGACGCGGAAATGGACGACGTCGGCCGGCGCTACACCGAGCTGCTGGTCAATGCCGACCAGCTGGACACCGCCCGCGCCCTGAAGCCGATCGACGAGCGCAGCCTGGCGTTCGGCAAGACCGTGATGCTGTTCGATGGCGTGCCGCGCATCCAGCTCTCCACCCTTGGCGAGACCCGCAGCCCGGGCCTGGCCGATCTGTTCGTCGCCATCATGAAGGGGACCTACGCATGAATGCCGTCAACCACCCCGTCAGCCCGATGGGCACCCTGCGCTGGCTGCTCAAGCGCGAGTACTGGGAGAACCGTGGCGGTTTCCTGTATGCACCGCTGATCGCCGGCCTGATCTCGCTGGTGATGAGCACCATCGGCATCGCCTTTGGCCTGTTCGCTCTGCATCGGGCCGCGCGTGATGGCGGCCTGCACATCGATGGCGAAGACGTGAACATCAACGGCCTGGACCTGGCCCTGCTGACCCGCGACATCAGCACCAAGGACCTGGCCGACCTCGGCAACGGCCTCGACCTGACCCTGGTGCTCAGCTCGGCCTGGCCGTTCCTGGTGCTGGCCTTCGTGGTGTTCTTCTACTGCCTGGGCGCCCTGTACGACGATCGCCGCGACCGCAGCATCCTGTTCTGGAAGTCGTTGCCGCTGTCGGACACGCAGACCGTGCTGTCCAAGGTGATCAGCGCACTGATCGTGGCACCGTTGATCGCGGTGATCGCTGGCATCCTCACCATGTTCGGTTTCATGCTGATCATCAGTGCCGTCGCGCTGCTGCACGGTGGCAGCCCGATGACCCTGATCTGGGGCCCGGCCAGCCCGCTGACCCTTGCCGCTGGGCACCTGGCCTGGATTCCGGTCTATGCCCTGTGGGCCCTGCCCACCGCCGGCTGGCTGCTGCTGTGCTCGGCATGGGCCAGGAGCAAGCCGTTCCTGTGGGCGGTGATGCTGCCGCTGTTTGCCGGCGTCATCATCAGCACCACCAAGGTGATGCCGCTGATCGGCCTGACCACGGGCTGGTTCTGGCAGAACATCGTCGGGCGCCTGCTGCTGGGCGCCGTGCCGGGCACCGACCTGGTGTACCGCCTAAGCGCCGATGAGGGCTCGCGCCGCGATCTCGAGTCGGTCGTCAGTCTGATGTCCCCCGCCTCGCAGCTGAAGTCGCTGGCGATGCCGGAACTGTGGATCGGCGCCGTCGTCGGTGCAGTGTTCATCTTCCTTGCCATCCGCCTGCGCAAGCGCGCCGGCGAGATCTGATCCCATCCATCCGGAGGCATTACCCATGCGTTCCCTGCTCGCCTGTTCTGCGTTGTTGCTGTTGCCGTTGTCGGCGCTGGCCGCCGATGCTCCGAACTGCAAGTTCACTGCTGCCCGCGCGCTGAAGCTGGACGTGGCCGGTGCCAAGACGGTGGTGTTCGAGGTCAACCAGCATGACCTGAAGGTGGTCGCCAGCGCTGGCGGCGGCCAGCTGGACGGCCGCGCCTGCGCGTCCAGCCAGGAATGGCTGGACCAGCTGGTACTGGACCAGCGCAAGGTGGGCGACAAGCTGGTGGTGAGCCTGCGCCGCGACGGCCGCCAAAGTGGCATCAGTCTGGGCAACAGCTACGCCTGGCTGGATATCCGCGGCAGCGTGCCGGACAACCTGCCGCTGCAGTTCAAGGTCGGCTCGGGCGATGCCAGCGTGGAAAACGCACAGTCCCTCAGCGTGGACGTCGGCTCAGGTGACGCGGTGGCCCGCGGCACCCGCGGCAGCATCCACGCTGCAGTGGGTTCCGGCGACCTCAACATCGATGGCGGCAGTTCCTTGAACCTGCTGTCGCTGGGTTCCGGCGACGTCACCGTACGCAACATCAGCGGCGACGCCAGCACCGGTACCGTCGGCTCCGGTGACCTGAAGATCACCGATGTACGTGGCAACGCGCGGCTGGACACGGTGGGCTCGGGTGACATCGAGTTCAAGCGCGTGCAGGGCAACGTTGAAGTGGGCGTGGTCGGCTCCGGCGGCGTCGACCTGGCCGACATCGGCGGCAATGTGCACGTCCGCAGCCACGGCTCGGGCGACATCCACGTCGACGGCGTGCGCGGCACCCTGACCGTCGATCACAGCGGCAGCGGTGACGTCGATCATCGCAACGTCAGCGGGCGGGTCACTCTGCCGCGCAGCAAGTAACCCTCTTCCAGACACTACCAGGGGAACACCATGAACCTGTTGCGCCTGTTGCCCGCTGTGCTGCTGTCCCTGCCGCTGATCGCCTGCGGCGGCACGTCGTCCGCGCCCGACAAGACCGTCGGCAAAAGCGTCGCCGAAGCCACAGGTGGCGTTGGCGAGACCGTCAGAAACGCCATGGACGATGCCCGCAAGGATATCGCCCAGGGCAACATCAAGATCTCAGCGGACAAGCAGCCGCGTGCGGAGATCACCCCGGATGGCCGCCTGCTGATCGCGGGCAAGGAGATCGCTGCCAACGATATCCAGCGCCGCCATCTGCAGGACTACCGCGGCCACGTGGTCGCCATCGCGATGGACGGCATGGATGTCGGCCTGGCAGGCGCCAAACTGGGTGCCAGCGCGGCCGGCGAAGCGCTGAAGGGCATTTTCAGCGGCGACAGCGAAGGTGTCGAAAAGCGCATCAATGCCGAAGCCGAGAAGATCGAAGCCCAGGCCAAGCGCATCTGCGACCGCCTTCCGGCGATGCTGGCCAGCCAGCAGGCGCTCGCACGCGAACTGCCGGCGTTCAAGCCCTACGCGACCATGGACCAGGGCGACGTGGACGACTGCGGCAAGGACACCGTGGTCCAGCGCTAGGCCTGTGACAGATCAGCGCACCCGGCCGGCAGCGGCGTCCGGCTGCCGGCCGTAGTGCGCCGTCCGGCTTACAATGGCGGCCCCGGACGCCCCCGAACCGAATGTCATGAAGAAGCTGTTTCTGCTGCTGACCGCCCTGCTCTGCCTCGGCCTGGTCGGCTGTGACCAGGAATACCGCAACCACCGTGCCGAGCGCGGCAAGCCCAAGATTTCCGTCAGCGAAGGCATGGTCACCGTGCGTCGCCCGCCAGCACCGAACATCATCATCCTCGCCGATGGCACGATGAAGATGGACGAGATCCAGATTCCGCTGGACGACGGACAGAAGCAGATGCTGCAGACCATGTTCGGCAAGCTGCAGGTGCTGCGCCAGAACACCCTGGTGGCCGCACCGGCCGATCCCAACATGCAGCCGGTGAAGATCCAGCCGCCCGAGGGCATGGAAGTGATTCCGACGGACCTGATCCAGCGCATCCCCGAGTTCAAGGATTACACCGACACCTTCGGCAACATCGTCGCCGACCGTCGCTGAAGAAAAACGCCGCCCGAGGGCGGCGTTTCCTTTTGTAGAGCCGGGCATGGGCTCGGCTCTACAGATTACAGAATCCGGATCAACCGCCGCCACCGCCACCGGCCTGGATGCCACCGGCCGTCAGCGCGGCCGGGTCCAGCAGACGACGCAGCTCGGCTTCGGCCAACCCGCTGTCCTCCAGTGCCACGTCCAGCACCGGGCGCTGTTCCTTGTAGGCACGCTTGGCAATCGCCGCAGCCTTCTCGTAGCCGATGATCGGATTCAGTGCGGTGACCAGGATCGGATTACGCGCCAGCGCCTCGGCCACGCGATCCTCACGCACCTTCAGCCCGGCGATCGCGCTGTCCGCCAACAGGGTCGACACGTTGGCGAGCAGGGCGATGCCATCGAGCAGGTTCACCGCGATCAGCGGCAGCGTGACGTTGAGCTGGAAGTTGCCGGTCTGGCCAGCCACGGTGATCGCGGTGTGGTGGCCGATGACCTGCGCACAGGCCATCACGGTCGCTTCCGGAATCACCGGATTGACCTTGCCCGGCATGATCGAGCTGCCCGGCTGCAGTGCCGGCAGTTCGATCTCGCCCAGCCCGGCCAGCGGACCGGCGTTCATCCAGCGAAGGTCATTGGCGATCTTGATCAGCGCCACGGCCAGCGCATTGAGCTGGCCGGACAGCTCGACTGCATCGTCCTGCGCGGCCAGGCCTTCGAATTTGTTCTCGGCGCTGTCGAACTTGAAACCGGTCTGCTGCTTCAGCGCCTTGGCGACCTGCGCGCCAAAACGTGGGTCGGCGTTGATGCCGGTGCCGATGGCGGTGCCGCCCAGCGGCAGGCGACGCACGCGCTTGAGGCTGTCTTCGATGCGCTCCTGCGCCGAGGCCAGCTGCGCCGACCACGCACCGAATTCCTGCTCGAAGGTGAGCGGCATCGCATCCATCAGGTGGGTACGGCCGGTCTTGACCACCTTGCGCAGGCTGCGGCCCTTCTTGTCCAGGGTCTTGCGCAGGTGCACCAGCGCCGGCAGCAGCTGCTCATGCGTCGCCAGTACCGCCGACACGCGCAGCGCGGTTGGAATCACGTCGTTGGAGCTCTGCCCCTGGTTGACGTGGTCATTGGGATGCACAGCGGCCTTGCCGGCCTTGCCGGCACGGTTGGCCAGGGTGGCGATGACCTCGTTGGCATTCATGTTCGAGGATGTACCCGAACCGGTCTGGTAGACGTCGATCGGGAAGTGCGCGTCCCAGTCGCCGGCAGCCACTTCGGCGGCGGCGGTCTGGATGGCCTTGGCCACATTCTTCGGCAGGTGGCCCAGCTCGGCGTTGACGCCCGCGGCGGCGCCCTTGACCAGGCCCAGGGCACGGATGAAACCGCGCGGCATGCGCTGGCCCGACACCGGGAAGTTCTGCACGGCACGCTGGGTCTGGGCGCCCCACAGGGCGTCCACAGGCACCTGCAGCTCGCCCATGCTGTCGTGTTCGATTCTGAAACCCTTGCTTGCAGCTTTGCTCATTGCATCAACTCCGCACTACTTCAGTTGGGGAAAGGGAAGCGGCGGCTGGCAGGGTGTCGCTTCCCGGGCTGGCGGCTACGCCAACGATACTCCCTTGCCCGCAGCGTGGGATGACGAGCGCGGGCCAGATCGTTTCATCCGCAGGGCCGTGTTGTAGAACCGAACCTACGCTCGGCTGGCCCGTGGGCGCTGGATTACCCGGAGCAGCCGCGCGTGGGCTCGGCTCTACAGGGCACGCCTGCCCGGCACATCGTAGAATATGGCCCCCGCCGCTCGTCCCAGCCCTGCCGACATGTCCGATTCCGCCCTGCTCGCCCTGTCCCCGCTCGATGGCCGCTATGCCGGCAAGGTCGATGCCCTGCGCCCGATCTTCTCCGAGTACGGCCTGATCAAGGCCCGCATCACGGTCGAAGTGGAGTGGCTGCTGGCCCTGGCCGCCGAGCCGGGCATCGTCGAGCTGGCCCCGTTCTCCGACGCCGCCGTCGCCCGCCTGCGCGCCCTGGCCGCCAGCTTCAGCCCGGCCCAGGCCGCGCGCGTGAAGGAAATCGAGCGCACCACCAACCATGACGTCAAGGCGGTGGAGTACTTCATCAAGGAACAGCTGAAGGACGACACCGAGCTGGCACCGGCGCTGGAATTCGTGCATTTCGCCTGCACCAGCGAAGACATCAACAACCTCAGCTACGGCCTGATGCTGGAGCAGGCCCGCCGCGAGGTGCTGCTGCCGACCCTGGACGGCATCGCCAACAGCCTGCGCAGCCTAGCCCACGCCCAGGCCGGCCAGCCGATGCTGTCGCGCACCCACGGCCAGACCGCCTCGCCGACCACCCTGGGCAAGGAACTGGCCAACGTGGTCGCGCGCCTGGAGCGCCAGCGCAGGCAGATCGCTGCCGTCGAGCTGACCGGCAAGATCAACGGCGCGGTAGGCAACTACAACGCGCACGTGGCCAGCTATCCGGACGTGGACTGGCCGGCCTTCGCCGAGCGCTTCGTGACCGGCCTGGGCCTGGTGTTCAACCCGTACACCACGCAGATCGAGCCGCACGACAACATCGCCGAGATCGGCGATGCCGCACGCCGCGCCAACATCATCCTGATCGACCTGGCCCGTGACATCTGGGGCTACGTTTCGCTGGGCTACTTCAAGCAGCGCCTGAAGGAAGGCGAAGTCGGCTCGTCGACGATGCCGCACAAGGTCAACCCGATCGATTTCGAGAATGCGGAAGGCAACTTCGGCATCGCCAACGCGCTGTTCGAGCACTTCAGCGCGAAGCTGCCGATCAGCCGCTGGCAGCGTGACCTGACCGATTCCACCGTGCTGCGTGCACTGGGCACCGCGTTCGGCCACAGCCAGGTGGCACTGGACTCGCTGGCCAAGGGCCTGGGCAAGCTGGAAGTGAACCCGCAGCGGCTGGACGCGGATCTGGACGCGGCCTGGGAAGTGCTGGCCGAAGCCGTGCAGACGGTGATGCGCCGCCATGGCCTGCCGAATCCGTACGAGCAGCTGAAGGCGCTGACCCGTGGCCAGGGCATCACCGCCGAGTCGATGCGTGCGTTCGTGCAGGGGCTGGAGCTGCCGGCGGATGCGAAGCAGCGCCTGCTGGAGATGACCCCGGGCAGCTACACCGGTCTGGCGGAATCGCTGGCGAAGAAGATCTAAGGTTTTCCTGCGGCGGCGGCCGCGGGCGCTGCCTGCGGCAGGCAACGGCAACAGCAACATAAACGTCAAGAGCGGCTCTGGATTGCTGCTAGCTGGGCGGGTCGGGATGGGCCCCCGGGGCACCCCGGGAACCCCGCCCGGGGGG
>NZ_VMBJ01000083.1:0-6886 GCF_010608305.1 Stenotrophomonas sp. AS012628
GCGCCAACGGTCCTGCCTGCCCACACCGCCCCACCCCTGACAGATTCCGGGTGTCTGCCGGGCTTGGGGTCGGATCCCTCTGCCGTGCAGAGGGCTCTGATCCCTGAATCTGTCTGTGCGGGCAGGAGGCGCTAAAATGGCAGGATGATCGCCAATACCGCCGCTTACCATTTCGCCGTCATCGACGCTCCCCAGGCCCTCTGCGACCAGCTGCTGGCGCGTGCCGAGGCGGCGGAGCTGCGCGGCACGATCCTGGTGGCGGGCGAGGGGCTGAACCTGTTCCTGGCAGGTGCGCCAGAGGCGGTCGAGGGTTTCTACGTGGCACTGCGTTCCGACGCGCGCTTTGCCGATATGCGGGTCAAGACCAGCCTCAGTGAGCATCAGCCGTTCGCGCGGCTGAAGGCCAAGGTGAAGGACGAGATCATCAGCTTCCGCCGTGACGACGGCCAGCCATTGGACTATCCGCGCGCGCCGGCGATCGATCCGGCCACGGTGCAGCGCTGGTTGCGCCAGGGGCATGATGACGCCGGCAAGCCGGTGGTGATGCTCGATACGCGCAACCTGCAGGAAGTGGAGTACGGCACCTTCAAGGATGCGCTGGTGCTGCCCATCCACAAGTTCACCGACCTGCCCGAGGCGCTGGCGCCGCACCGCGAAGCGCTGAAGGACAGCACCGTGGTCAGTTTCTGCACCGGTGGCATCCGCTGCGAGAAGGCCGCGCTGTGGATGGTCAATGACGGCATGGACAATGTGCTGCAGCTCGATGGCGGCATCCTCGGCTACTTCGAGGAGGTGGGCGGCGAAGGCTACGAAGGCCGCTGCTTCGTGTTCGATGAGCGCGTGGCGCTGGACGCCGAGCTGAAGCCGATGGTGGACCAGCCGCTGCCGGAGCCGCGCCCCAGCGCGTTCTGACCGCGCTTCTGTAGCGCCGAGCCCATGCTCGGCTCTACACGATCCGGTGGGCGCTGAACCTGCCCCCACGGGAATCAGCATCCCGCCACCGTCACTGGCCGCGGCGCCGGGCCGTCCCCATGCATGGGGGATCCTGTGACGGAAAAACGCCTGATGATCCCGTTGTCGATCCTTGACCTGGCCCCGGTCTGCGAGGGCAGTGACACCACAGCCGCTTTCGCCAACATGCTGGAACTGGCCCAGCACGCCGATGCGCTGGGCTACCGCCGCTACTGGCTGGCCGAACACCACAACATGCCCGGCATCGCCAGCGCGGCCACCGCTGTGCTGATCGGCCATGTGGCCGGGGGCACAAAGCGCATCCGCGTCGGTGCCGGCGGCATCATGCTGCCGAACCATGCCCCGCTGCAGGTGGCCGAGCAGTTCGGCACGCTGGCCTCGCTGTATCCGGACCGCATCGACCTCGGCCTGGGCCGCGCGCCGGGCACCGATCAGCCGACCGCGCGTGCACTGCGCCGCTACCTCGACAGCGCCGACCAGTTCCCGCAGGATGTGCGCGAGCTGCTGCACTACTTCGAGCCGGTACAACCCGGGCAGGCGGTGCAGGCGGTTCCAGGTGGTGGCCTGCGGGTGCCGACCTGGATCCTCGGTTCCAGCCTGTTCGGTGCGCGCATGGCCGCCTCGATGGGCCTGCCGTATGCGTTCGCCTCGCACTTCGCGCCCGACGTGATGGACGAAGCGCTGGCGGTGTACCGCCGCGAGTTCCGCCCTTCGGCCACGTTGAAGCAGCCGCACGCGATGCTGGCCCTGAACGTTGTCGCCAGCGACAGCGAAGCCGAGTCACGCCGCCTGTTCACCAGCCAGCAGCAGAGTTTCGTCAATCTGCGCCGTGGCCGGCCGGGCAAGATTCCGGCGCCCATCGACGACATCGAATCGTTCTGGGAACCGCATGAAAAGCTGGGTGTGGAGCGGGCATTGGCCTGCACCGTGCTGGGTGATCCGCAGCAGGTGGCCGAGGGCATCGCCGCCTTCGTCGAACGGCACAAGCCCGACGAACTGATGCTCACCGCCAATCTTTACGACCACCGCGCACGCCTGCGTTCGTTCGAACTGGCGATGCAGGCCTGGCACGCCCGCCACGCGGGCTGAACAATTGCGTCACGGCCTGTTGCGGCCGATCCGCGTCTGATGGGGGCTCCCACTTCTGGAGTCCCCACCATGGCCGAGACCCGTGCCGAACACATTGCCCAACTGGCCGAGCTGATCAAGGACGTGGAGGTGGCCATGTTCACCACCACCGGCGTCGACGGGCGACTCTACAGCCGGCCGCTGGCCACCCAGCAGGTCGCCTTCGACGGTGACCTGTGGTTCGTGATCACCGGCGACAGCCCGAAGGTGGCCGAGATCGCGCTCGATCCGCGGGTCAACGTGGCCTACGCCTCGCCCTCGAAGAACACCTACGTGTCGGTGGCGGGGCGGGCACGCGTGGTCGATGATCGCGCGAAGATCGAGGAGCTGTGGTCACCGGCGATGAAGCTGTTCTTCCCCGGTGGCAAGGATGACCCCAACCTTCGCCTGATCCATGTGCGCGCCGACAGTGCCGAATACTGGGATGGCCCGGGCACTCTGCTGGGCAAGGCGTTGACCTTCGTGCTGTCGGCAGTGCAGGACGAGCCGACGGCGTTGGCCGACAATGGATTCATCGATCTGCGCTGAGGGCTTCGGCCTGCCGGGCCATGCCCGGCGGGCGCTGCAACAGCAATCAGAACCAGCGCTGGAACAGTTCCACCGTATAGCCCACCAGCTGCCCCGAACTGAAACCGAAGAATGCGATCGCTGCCAGCGCCGCGATCCAGTTGAACAGCATCAGCGCGCCATCGCGTTCCAGCAGCGCCAACGAGAACAGCAGCAGCTGGAAGCCGAACAGGAAGTTGGTGAAGGGAATCGGCAGCGACAGCAGCAGGCCCAGCAACACCAGCAGCAGGCCGCTGAAGGCGTGGGCGGGCAGCGGTGTCAGCAGTTGCGGCATGCGTGGTTTCAGCATCTTGTCCAGGCGCCGAAGCGGGCGGTCGATGCGGTCCAGGAAACGGTGCATGGTGCCGCGCTTTGGCCCGCGGCGGGCGATGAAGCCCGGCAGCCAGGGGCGGCGCAGGCAGCACAGCATCTGCAGGCCGATCAGGATCACCAATGGACCGCTGACCGCGCCGCCCATGCCCGGAATCGGAATGAACGAGGGCAGGATCGCCACGAACAGGAACACGCCGAACGCGCCCTGCTGCAGGTTGCACAGGATCTGGCCCAGCGGCATGTGCTCGGCCGGATCGCCGGAGGCGAACATCTCCAGCAGGGTGCGGATGCCCTCGTTGCGGTAGGCCGGGCGCTGGGCGCCCGGGCCCTGGCCGGCCTCAGGCGGTGAGCTCATCGGCCTGCTCGTCGGACAACGTGCGCAGCAGCAGCTTGTCCACCCGCGCACCGTCCAGGTCGACCACTTCGAAGCGCCAGCCGGCCCAGTCGAAGTACTCGCCCGCGTGCGGAATGCGGCCGAAGTAGTGGATGCACATGCCGGCCAGCGTGTAGTAGTCGCCGTCCTCGGCGTCGGGCAGGTCGTTGCTGCCGATCAGTTCGCGCACGTCTTCGATCGGCAGTGAGCCGTCCACCAGCAGCGAGCCGTCCTCGCGGGTCACCACCAGCGCATCTTCGTCGGCGTTCTCCACCGCCTGCAGGCGGCCGACCACGGCACCCATCAGGTCACTGATGGTCACCAGGCCCTGGATCTCGCCGTACTCGTCCACCACCAGCGCCATCGACTGCTGTTCCTCGCGGAAGATCTCCAGCAGCTTCATCGCGTGGGTTGATTCGGAAACGTACAGCGGTTCCCGCAGGGTCTGGAACAGCGCGTTGTCGCCGCGCGCCATGCGCGTGGCCAGCGATTTCAGTTCGAGCACGCCGACTACGTCCATGTCGTTGTCGCGGTACACCGGGTACCGCGAGAACTCGTGCTCGGCCATGATTTCCAGGTTGCGCTCCAGCCCGGCCTGGGTGTCGAGCCAGGCGATGCGGTTGCGCGGGGTCATCAGGCTGTCGGCGGTGCGGTCGCCCAGGCGCATCACGCGGTTCATCATGTCGCGCTCGTGGGCGTCGATCACCCCGGCCTCGTGGCTCTCGGCCACCAGCATGCGGATCTCTTCTTCGGTTACCGAGGCGACTTCATCCTTGCCCAGGCCGAACAGGCGCAGGACCAGCTGGGTCGTCTTGGACAACAGCCAGACGAAGGGCAGGGCCAACCTGGCCAGCCAGCTCATCGGCATGGCGACCAGGCCGGCAATGGCCTCGGAGCGGGTCAGGGCCAGACGCTTGGGAACCAGTTCGCCGAAGATCAGCGTGATGAAGGTGATCAGCGAGACCGCCAGGGCGGTGCCTACCTCGCGCGCGTACGCAAAGCCGGGCATCAGGCCCTGCAGCCAGCCGGCGATCGCGTCGCCGATCGCATCACCGCCGAGGTAGCCGGTCAGCACGCCGATCACGGTGATGCCGATCTGCACGGTGGACAGGAAGCTCTCCGGCTTCTCCGACAGCTCCAGTGCCTTGGCGGCGCGCTTGGAGGTGGCGGCCATCTGCTTCAGGCGGCTCTTGCGCGAGGTCATGACCGACATCTCGGACATGGCGAAGAAGCCGTTCAGGAGAACCAGCGCGAAGACAATCAGGATCATTTCAAACACGGGCATCGTCCCCGGTTGGTGGCAGGGAGGGCGGGTGCTTGCGATGGCGGCTGGCGCTCAGGAACAGGGTCCGGCGCGGCGCAGGGGGATAAGGGTCGTCGTCCATAAGGTGCGCCCGAGGGCGCGCTGGCATCTTAGCAAAGGGGCGTGGCAGGGTGGCAACCGCCTGTTCAGGTTGGGGGCTCCAGAGCCCCGAAAGGGGACGGGGATACCCGTGATGGTCATCTAGCCGTCATAATTCCGTCTGGTGCCGTCCTTCCCGCGACGGCTGACAGGTTTCTCAATGTTCTCTCTGCAGACCATTTTCGGTTCCGGCAAACAGTTCTACACCCTGCTTGATGAGGCTGCCGTCGCGGCCTCCGACGCCGCCAAGGCGCTGCATTCCATGCTGCGCGAGGCCGACCGCCAGCCCGCGCTGGACGCCTTCAAACTGGCCCGCCTGCGCGAGCGCGCGGCCTCGGACAAGATCAGCCAGGCGCTGGTAGACAGCTTCATGACCCCGATCGAGCGCGAAGACATCGAAGCGCTGGGTTCGGCCCTGTACAAGATTCCGAAGCAGATCGAGAAGTTCGCCGATCGCTATTCGCTGGCCACGACCCACCTGGAGCACATCGACTTCGCGCCGCGCGCGGCGATGCTGGAACAGGCTGCCGGCGTGGTGGTGGAGATGGTCGCCGACCTGCGCCACATGAACCTGGACCGGATGACCGCGCTCAACGAGAAGCTGCGCTCGCTGGAGAACGAGGCCGACCGCCTGATGCTCGAGCTGTACCGCGACATCTATTCCGGTCGCCTGGACAACCTGCAGATGTTCCTGCTGAAGGAATTCTTCGAGATCCTGGAAAAGGCCATCGACCGTTGCCGCGAGGCCGGCGTGGTGGCGTACCAGATCGTGTTGAAGAACAGCTGACGGACGCCGCCGCATGTTGACCCTTGTCCTGGTGGTGATCCTGGCCGCGCTCGTTTTCGAGTTCATCAACGGCTTCCACGACACCGCCAACTCCATTGCCACCGTGGTGGCGACCAAGGTGCTCTCGCCCGGCTGGGCGGTGATGCTGGCCGCCTTCATGAACCTCATCGGCGCGTTGACCGGTACCGCGGTGGCGCTGACCATCGCCTCGGGCCTGCTCAACACCAACGTGGTCGACGTCACCCCGCAGGTGATCCTGTGCGCCCTGCTGGGCGGCATCATCTGGAACCTGATCACCTGGTGGAAGGGCCTGCCGTCCTCGTCCTCGCACGCCCTGATCGGTGGCCTCTGCGGCGCCGGCCTGGCTGCGGCCCACAACAACTGGGACGCCCTGATCTGGTCCGAGCGGCTGGGCAGCTGGGCGCAGAACAAGGGCCTGCTGTGGAAGGTGTTCGTGCCGATGATCACCTCGCCGATCGCCGGCTTCCTGCTCGGCATCGTGGTGATGGTGCTGCTGTGGGCGCTGATCGCCGGCCTGGCCAAGATCGGTGGTGCCATCGGCCGCCTGGCCCGCCCGCGCATCGTCAACGCGTTCTTCGGCAAGGCGCAGATCGCCTCGGCGGCCTACATGGGCTTTGCCCACGGCCACAACGATGCGCAGAAGACCATGGGCATCATCGCCATGACACTGATCGGTGCCGAAGCCACCGGCGCACTGAACGACCTGCCGTCCTGGCTGGCCTTCATGCACCCGGATGCGCATGCCGGTGACGGCATCGCGATGTGGATCGTGCTGACCTGTGCGGTGGTGATGGCTGCCGGTACCGCCTCGGGTGGCTGGAAGATCATCAAGACCCTGGGCCACAAGATGGTCAAGCTGCACCCGATCCACGGCTTCGCCGCGGAGACCAGCTCGGCCACCATCCTGACCCTGGCCGCCCACTTCGGCATGCCGGTCTCGACCACGCACAGCATCTCCACCGCGATCATGGGCGTCGGCTTCGCCAAGAACCCGCGCTCGCTGAAGTTCGGCGTGATCGAACGCATCGTCTGGGCCTGGATCCTGACCATCCCGGCAGCAGGCGGTTGTGCGTACCTGATCCTGAAGCTGTTCGAGCTGTTCGGCTGGACCTGATCTGCACGCACACGTTGCACAAAAAAAGCCCGCCGTATTCCGGCGGGCTTTTTTCATGGGCAGATCATTCTTCCGTATCAAGCGTGTCGACCAAGGTCGACACCCACCAGAGCAGTGCACGACGCCGTTCCGACAGTTCGCGGAGATCTGTCGAAGGCGGGGCGGGGCCGGTTGTGGGGGTGTCCGCGGCATGGATGCCGCGGCCAAGCC
>NZ_VMBJ01000084.1:0-6870 GCF_010608305.1 Stenotrophomonas sp. AS012628
GGGGCGTGAGCCGCATGGATGCGGCGACCGAGCCTCCATGGACGGATTTACGGCGTCCCCCGCAACCGGACCCACCCCGCAATCCCACAGGAAGCCCGCTGTTGCTGTTGCCGTTGCTTCGGCGGGTGCAGGGCGCCGCCCTGTCGAGCAACACCCCCTCGTGCACAATGGGGCTGACCCCGCCTGGACCCCGTCCTGATGTCGAGCAAGCCGTATTCAGAAGCCTGCGAGCGCAACCGCGAACCGATCGCCACCGCACTCGACCCCTGGATGGGCGACCGGCACCGGGTGCTGGAGATCGGCAGCGGCACCGGCCAGCACGCCGCCTTCTTCGCCGAGCGCTGGCCGTGGCTGCGCTGGCAGCCCAGCGATCATCCGGACCATCTGCCTGGCATCGAGGCGTGGCGCGCCGAGGCGGCGCTGCTCAACCTGCTGCCGCCGGTGGCGCTGCAGGTGGAACTGCCGCCGGCAGCGGGCCTGACCCTGCCGGAGGGCAGCTCGTTCGATGCCGCATTCAGCGCCAACACGTTGCACATCATGGGCTGGGAGTACGTGCAGGTACTGTTCGGCGCGCTGCCGCCACTGTTGCGTCACGGTGCGCTGTTGGCGGTCTACGGGCCATTCAACTACGGTGGCCGCTACACCAGTGACAGCAATGCGCAGTTCGATGCCTGGCTGAAGGCGCGTGATCCGCGCAGCGGCATCCGCGATGTGGAAGCCGTGCATGCGCTGGCTGCGGACAATGGCTTCACCCGCCTGCGCGACGTGGCGATGCCGGCCAACAACCGGCTGCTGCTTTGGCGGCTGGGGTGATCATGCGTCGGAGGCCATGCTGGAAAGTCGAGCGGCTGCAGCACGTAGTCCGTTGAAAATCGGTTCGGACACGCTCGCTGGGAAGTTGCTTGGGAGCTGATGGGTGACGTGCTCGATGGCGGGTTCGACGGCTGCAATCAGTGCTTCGATCCACGGTTCTGCACCATCGGCAACACCGCAGGCGCGCGCGGTTTCGTTCCAGTGCCGGCGTCGCACAAGGTGCAGTTTCCGGTGGCGGTTCTTGCCCTGCACGGCCATGGCGAGCTGTGCGTTTCGTGGGTCGAGTTGATTGGGTCCTCTACCGAGGATGGGATACACCGACAGCACGTCGTAGACGGGCGTCAGTCGGAAGCGTCCGCCGGCTTCCAGGTGAACACTGAAATTCTTGGCGTGGCCGTCGGTTGCGGCCAGCATCCAGAAAAGAATCTGCGTCTTGAAGAAGATCGCGCGATCCTCGGGGTGTTCGGGCTGTCGAAGTAGATCCATGATCGCAACGATGCCGGGGCCGCCATCGGAGTCATACTTTCTGGCAGCGGGCAGACCAAAGACCTGGCACATGTCTTCCTGTGGCAGTCGCAGCCACCACTGGCGGTCGGCAGACAGGCGACGGTCAAACCGCTGGAATCTGCTGGATGTCCCCGGGTGGATGCGCAGGCGGCAGCAATTGCACTGCGCCCACACAATCCCGACCAATGGCTTCAAGAAGATCGAACGTATCGCTGCTGCGCGTGGCGAACCGGTCGCGGATCCGGTTGCGTATTGTGACGTTGTCGGGGAGAAGTTTATCGAAGTAGTCGTTGACGACGTTGCCCCGATGGCTCTCGCCCTCTGGGAGTAGGGGGAGCGAGAGCGACAACGGTCGGGACTGGGGCGAGCTGACCCATTGGCTGACGTACGACAACCGGGATGACCCATTCCGGACGTCATCCCATAGTGCGACCTCTACACCATTCATCCAGACCTGCAGCGTACCCATGGCTCACCACTCCAATGACGACAGGTTCTCCTGGGGACTTCGTTGTTGCAGGCTGACCTCCAGACCCAGCACAGCCCAGATCCGCATCAGGCGTTCAAAGCTTGCTGATGCAGGGTCGCGTTCCAGCGCGCCCACTGCCTGGCGGCTGATGCCAAGTCGCTCCGCCAACTGAGCCTGGCTCAGGCCCGCTTGACGCCGGAAAGCACGCATCAGGGGCGCAAGTTGTTGGGCTGTCCTCACTGTGTGCAGCGGCCTGTCCATACCGGCAGTCCCCCAGGAAAGATGACCGTACGCCAACGCGTACGCAAAGGATAGGTTGCTTTACGACAAGCAACCTATCGCTTTCTTGTTGGGGAGGCAACCTATCGATTGCAATTCCGTTATGCAACCTATAGGTTGCCTTTACGTTACGCAGTGCCGCGTCAAGCCACCTGCACGATATGCAGCGCCTTCGGGTTGCGCCACTGCGCCAGCAGGGCGGCTTCACGCGCCTTGGCCTGTGCGAAGTGGGCTTCCTTGACGTGGCCGAAGCCGCGGATGTGTTCGGGCACGCTGGCGATCTCCACCGCCAGCGCCAGGCGGTCGTCATCGAGGCCATCCAGCAGCACCTGCACGGTCGCCTCGTAATCGCCGATCAGCTTGCGCTCCATGCGGCGTTCCTCGGTGCGGCCGAACACATCGAGTCGGCCGCCGCGCAGGAACTTCAGCTTGGCCAGCAGGCCGAAGGCCTTGAACATCCACGGGCCGTACTCCTTCTTCAGCAACCGGCCCTGCTCGTCCTTCTTGGCGAACAGCGGCGGTGCCAGGTGGAAACGCAGCTGGTAGTCGCCCTCGAACTGCTGCTGCAGGCGGCGCTGGAAGTCGCCGCTGGTGTACAGGCGGGCCACTTCGTACTCGTCCTTGTAGGCCATCAGCTTGAACAGGTAGCGGGCCACCGTCTCGGTCAGCGCGGTGGAACCACCGATGCGGTCGGCTTCGGCGGCGCGCACGCGCTCGACCAGGCTGCGGTAGCGGTTGGCGTAGGCGGCGTCCTGGTATTCGACCAGGAACGCGGCGCGGCGCTCGATCATTTCATCCAGCGAGCGCGACAGGCGCGCATCGTCCAGCGGCAGGAACGCCACGTCGCCACCGTGCGAGGGCAGGCCACGCAGTTCGCGTTCGTCACCGGTGTTGCGCGGTGCGGCGGTGGCACCCCATTCGTTGCCTTCCCATTCGCCCGGCGGCAGCGGGTGCAGCGGGCCCGGGGTGGATTCGGTATCGGTGTGGCGGTTGCGCACCAGGCCGGCGGCCTGCTGCACGGCCTGCGGGTCGACCACGGCCAGTCGACCCCAGGCGAAGGCCTGCTGGTTCATCGCCACGGCGGCGCCGTTGAGTTCGATGGCGCGCATCAGCGACTCGAACGACAGCGGTACCAGGCCCTGCTGCCACGCGTAGCCGAGGATGAACAGATTGGCGGCGATGGCGTCGCCCAGCAGCGCGGTGGCCAATTGGGTGGCATCGAGCAGCAGCGGTTCCTCGCCCCCCAGCGCCACGCGCACACCGGCCACGATGTCGGCGGCGGGGAACTGCATGTCCGGGCGGGTGGTGAAGGTGCCGGGCATCGCTTCGTAGGTGTTCAGCACCACCTGCGAACGGCCGGCACGCACCTTCGACAGCGCCCAGTAGTCGTTGACCACCACCATGTCGCAGCCCAACACCAGGTCGGCTTCACCGGCGGCGATGCGCACGGCGTGGATGTCGTCCGGTCGGCGGGCGATGCGGATGTGCGTGGTCACCGCGCCACCCTTCTGCGCCAGGCCGGTCTGGTCGAGCACGGTCGCGCCCTTGCCTTCCAGGTGGCCGGCCATGCCCAGCAGCGCGCCGATAGTCACCACGCCGGTACCGCCCACGCCGGTGATCAGGATGTTCCAGGGCTGTTCCAGGGTGCCGCGGATGGTCGGCGCCGGCAGGTTGTCCAGCAGGGTGGAGGCATCGCGCTTGCTGCCCTTGCGCGGCTGGCCACCGTGCACGGTGACGAAGCTCGGGCAGAAACCATTCACGCAGGAATAGTCCTTGTTGCAGTTGGACTGGTCGATCTCGCGCTTGCGCCCGAACTCGGTTTCCTTCGGCAGCACCGACACGCAGAAGCTCTTCTTGCCGCAGTCGCCGCAGCCTTCGCAGACCAGCGAATTGATCATCACCCGCTTCTGCGGGTCTTCCATCTTGCCGCGCTTGCGGCGGCGGCGCTTCTCGGTGGCACAGGTCTGTTCGTAGATCAGGATCGAAACACCCTTCACTTCGCGCAGGCGCTTCTGCACTTCGTCCAGTTCGCTGCGGTCGTGGAACTCGACATCGCTGGGGAAGTGCTCGCGCTGGCCGGTCCACTTGCCGATGTTGTCCGAAAGCACCACGATGGTGTGGATGCCTTCGGCGCGCATCTGCTTTGCGATGTCCGGCACGCTCAGCGGGCCGTCCACCGGCTGGCCGCCGGTCATCGCCACCGCATCGTTGTAGAGGATCTTGTAGGTGATGTTGACGCCGGCGGCGACCGCCTGGCGGATCGCCAGCGAACCGCTGTGGAAATAGGTGCCGTCGCCCAGATTCTGGAACACGTGAGGGGTGTCGGTAAACGGCGCCTGCCCGGCCCAGGTCACGCCTTCGCCGCCCATGTGGGTGAAGGTATCGGTGCTGCGGTCCATCCAGGTCACCATGTAATGGCAACCGATGCCGGCCAGCGCACGCGAGCCTTCCGGCACCTGGGTGGAGGTGTTGTGCGGGCAGCCCGAGCAGTAATGCGGTACGCGCGGGAAGCTGGCGCGCGGCAGCGCAAGCTCGGCTTCCTTCTCCTGCATCCACTGCAGGCGCTGCTCGATCGATTCGTTGTTGAAGAACTTCTGGATGCGGCGGCCGATCACGCCGGCGATGGTGGCCGGCGTCAGTTCACCGGTGGACGGCAGGATCCATTCACCGCTCTCGTCGTACTTGCCAACGATGGACGGGCGCTGGCCCCAGCTGGCCGGCCAGTTGAAGAACTGTTCCTTCATCTGGCGCTCGATGAAGGCACGCTTCTCCTCCACCACGATGATGTCTTCCAGGCCCTGCGCGAAGCGGGCGATGCCTTCCGGCTCCAGCGGCCAGGTCATGCCGACCTTGTACACGCGGATGCCGATGTCAGCGCATGCGGCTTCATCCAGGCCCAGGTATTCCAGCGCCTGCAGCACGTCCAGGTAGCTCTTGCCGGTGGTGACGATGCCCAGCCGCGCGCGCGGCGCGTCCATCACCACCTTGTCGACGGCGTTGGCGCGGGCGAAGGCCTGCGCGGCCTTCACCGCGTAGCGGTGCAGGCGCATTTCCTGGTCCAGCGGCGGGTCCGGCCAGCGGATGTTGAGGCCGCCCGAGGGCATCTCGAAGTCTTCCGGCAGCACGATGCGGCGTGCCAGCGGATCGACCTCCACCGAGGCCGACGATTCCACCGTCTCGGCGATCGTCTTGAAGCCGACCCAACGGCCGGTGTAACGGCTCATCGCCCAGCCCAGCAGGCCCATGTCCAGGATGTCCTGCACGCCGGCCGGGTTCAGCACCGGCATCATCGCGCTGACGAATTCGTCTTCGCTGCCGTGCGGCAGGGTCGAACTGCGGCAGGCATGGTCATCGGCGGCCAGCGCCAGCACGCCGCCGTAGCGCGAGGTACCCGCAGCATTGGCATGCTTGAACACGTCGCCGCAGCGGTCCACGCCCGGGCCCTTGCCGTACCACATGCCGAACACGCCCTGCACGTTGGCGCCGGGGAACAGGTTGGTCTGCTGCGTGCCCCACACCATGGTGGCGCCCAGGTCCTCGTTCAGGCCGGGGGTGAACTTCACCTTGGCGGCCTCAAGATGCTTGCGCGCGCGCCACAGCTCCAGATCGAAGCCACCCAGCGGGCTGCCGCGGTAGCCGCTGACGAAGCCGGCACTGTCGATGCCTTCGGCGGCGTCGCGCAGGCGCTGCATCAAGGGCAGCCGTACCAGCGCCTGCACGCCACTCAGGTAGATCCGCCCCTCGTTGCGGGTGTACTTGTGGTCGAGCGTGTAGTCACGGTCGATCAGGTCGGCGGAAGAGGGCGAAGTGAGTTGCGCGGTACTGGTCATGGCTGGCCCGGTAGGATCGGCTGGCACCGGCCGCGTGCAGGCACGCGGCGGGAAAGGCGCGAATTGTAGCAGTGGGGCCGCGCAGGCCCCGGCACTCGCGCCCGTGGCGGTGCTGGGGTTAGGATCGGGAAGAGAGAGGGAGGCTGCAGTTGCGGCCTGGGGAGAAGGGATGTCAGTTCCAGGAAAGATCCTGGCCAGCGTGCTGCTGGCCTCGGGAGTGGTCACGGCGTGGGCCGCGCCGGTCGTGCCGGCACCACAGGAGTTCTACTTCGACAACGACCCGGCGGCCACGCCGATGGTGGCGGTGCACGGCGAGGGCGATGACCTGGTGGCCCAGCTGGTCAAGCTGCGTGAACGCGGCCGCCGCGCGGTCGAGGCGACGGTACAGCTGGCATCGGTGGCCGGGGCGCAGGGTCGCGGTGAACTGGCCGAGCAGCTGTACGGCGAAGCTCTGAAAGAGGCCCCGGCGCAGAGCAGCAGTGGCCGCAGCGTGCGCTGGAACTACGGCTGGGACCTGCTGCGCCAGGGCAAGCCGGAGGCAGCGCTGGAACAGTGGCTGGCTTCGGCCGGCAATGCGCGCAGCAAGCCCAGCTGGGTACCGCCGACCTATGCGCTGGCGCTGTGGCGCATGGGGCAGAAGCAGGAGGCGGTGCAGTGGTATGCGGCTGCGGTACGCACCGAGCCGACGCAGTGGAGTACCACGGCCAACTATGGGCAGCTGCTGCCGCAGTGGCGGGAGGACGAGCGTGCGTCGCTGGCCGAGGTGCAGCAGGCGTGGGTTGCCGCGCCGCCTGCCTGGCCCTGAGGGAGGGGTTCGGCCGGGTTGCACCCGGCACCCGCAGAGGCAACAGCCAAAGCCAAAGCAACAGCAACAGCAACAGCGGTCTTCCGGTGGGATGGCGGGGCACTGTGGGTTTGCGGGGACGCCGTAAACCCATCCATGGGGGCTTGGTCGCCGCATCCATGCGGCTC
>NZ_VMBJ01000085.1:0-5769 GCF_010608305.1 Stenotrophomonas sp. AS012628
CGGTTACCCCGCCCACCCGCAGCGCTTCGAAGTGCGCCCTGGCCTGTCGATGAACTATCTCGACGAAGGCCCGCGCGACGGCGAGGTGGTGGTGATGGTGCACGGCAACCCGTCGTGGAGCTATTACTGGCGCACGCTGGTGGCTGGCCTGTCGGACACGTACCGCTGCATCGTGCCGGACCACATCGGCATGGGCCTGTCGGACAAGCCGGACGACAGCCGCTACGAATACACGCTGCAGTCGCGCGTGGACGATCTCGATGCACTGCTGAAGCACCTGGGCATCACCGGCCCGGTGACCCTGGCCGTGCACGACTGGGGCGGCATGATCGGCTTCGGCTGGGCGCTGTCGCACCACGACCAGGTGAAGCGCCTGGTGGTGCTCAACACCGCCGCCTTCCCGATGCCGGCCGCGAAGAAGATGCCGTGGCAGATCGCGCTGGGCCGCCACTGGAAGATCGGCGAGTGGATCATCCGCAGTTTCAACGCATTCTCGTCCGGCGCCTCGTGGCTGGGCGTGGAGCGGAAGATGCCGGCCGACGTGCGCCGCGCCTACGTGTCGCCGTACAACAGCTACGCCAACCGCATCAGCACCATCCGCTTCATGCAGGACATCCCGCTGTCGCCGGCCGACAAGGCGTGGTCGCTGCTGGAGCGTGCCGGCAAGGCGCTGCCGTCGTTCGCCGACCGCCCCGCCTTCCTCGGCTGGGGCCTGCGCGACTTCGTGTTCGACCACCACTTCCTGAAGGGTTTCCAGGCCGCGCTGCCGAAGGCCCAGGTGCATGCCTTCGAGGATGCCGGGCATTACGTGCTGGAAGACAAGCACGAGGTGCTGGTGCCGGAGATCCGCGCGTTCCTGGACAAGAACCCGATCTGAGGGGCGTGCCGACCAACGGTCGGCACCCACCGGAAGAGGTAATGGGCAGGTGCCGACCGTTGGTCGGCACACCGGCCGGGTTCATGAGGTTGCCGGCCAGCGGCCGGCACGACCACTACGCGGCGACCGGTGCCTGCGGCGGCGAAGACGGGCTGTTGCCGTTGTCGTCGGGATGATCGTCATCATTGTCGGCGTCATCGCGCCAACGCCAGTCGGCCAGCGTCAACGGATCCAGGCCATAGGCGATGCGCGCCTTGTCGCACTGCGGGCTGGCTTTGCCGTACTCCCACGATGCATCCACCTCACGGCACACGCTGGGCCGGTTGGGGTGGATGGTGCAGCGTGAATACACGCCGATCTGAGCATCCAGCGCCACGCAGCGCACTGGCTTGGAATGGGTGCCACGCATGCACAGGCGATGCGGGTCCAGCACTTCGGTGAGCTGGTGTGGCACGCCGCCGGGGGTGACCTCGTCTGATTCCATCCAGTGGAAGGCCACGCGGTATTGGGTGCAGCAGGCGCCGCAGGTCATGCAGGGATGTTGCATGGGCAAGCCGCCTCGGGCGGCAGTCGGAATCAGGAACGAGGGTGCGGATTTTCCACGAAGTGGGGCGCCGCGCAAGAAATTCCGTAAGCGGCGACAATGAGCGGATGAACCGACCCTGCAATATTGCGGCCCGTTTGCCTGAACTGGCGCGTGAACGCCCCGACCAGATTGCTATCCGCTGCCCCGGCCGCCGGGGCGCCGGCAACGGCATGGCCGCCTACGACGTCACCCTGGATTACCGCCAGCTGGACGCCCGCAGCGATGCCATGGCCGCCGGCCTGGCCGGCTACGGGATCGGCCGAGGGGTGCGCACGGTGGTGATGGTGCGGCCCTCGCCGGAGTTCTTCCTGTTGATGTTCGCCCTGTTCAAGCTGGGCGCGGTGCCAGTGCTGGTCGATCCGGGCATCGACAAGCGCGCGCTGAAACAGTGTCTGGACGAGGCGCAGCCGGAAGCCTTCATCGGCATTCCGCTGGCCCATGTGGCGCGGCTGGTGCTGCGCTGGGCGCCGTCGGCGGCGCGCCTGGTGACCGTCGGCCGCCGCCTCGGCTGGGGCGGAACCACCCTGGCCGCGCTGGAGCGCGCCGGCGCCAATGGTGGGCCGATGCTGGCCGCCACTGACGGCGAGGACATGGCCGCGATCCTGTTCACGAGTGGCTCCACCGGCGTGCCCAAGGGCGTGGTCTACCGCCATCGCCACTTCGTCGGCCAGATCCAGCTGCTGGGCAGTGCCTTCGGCATGGAAGCGGGCGGGGTGGACCTGCCGACCTTCCCGCCGTTCGCGCTGTTCGATCCTGCGCTGGGCCTGACCTCGGTCATCCCGGACATGGACCCGACCCGGCCGGCACAGGCCGACCCGGCGCGCCTCCACGACGCCATCCAGCGTTTCGGCGTCACCCAGCTGTTCGGCTCGCCGGCACTGATGCGGGTGCTGGCGAAGCATGGCCGGCCGCTGCCGACGGTGACCCGGGTGACCTCGGCGGGTGCGCCGGTGCCGCCGGACGTGGTCGCCACCATCCGCAGCCTGCTGCCGGCCGACGCGCAGTTCTGGACGCCGTATGGCGCCACCGAGTGCCTGCCGGTGGCCGTGGTCGAGGGCCGCGAGCTGGAGCGTACGCGCGCCGCTACCGAGGCTGGCGCAGGGACCTGCGTGGGCAGCGTGGTGGCGCCGAACGAAGTGCGCATCATCGCCATCGATGACGCGCCGCTGCCGGACTGGTCGCAGGCACGCGTGCTGGCCACCGGCGAGGTCGGCGAGATCACCGTAGCCGGGCCGACCGCCACCGACAGTTATTTCAACCGCCCGCAGGCCACGGCGGCGGCAAAGATCCACGAGACGCTGGCCGATGGCAGCACGCGCGTGGTCCATCGCATGGGCGACGTCGGTTACTTCGATGCGCAGGGCCGACTGTGGTTCTGCGGGCGCAAGACGCAGCGCGTGGAGACCACGCGCGGACCGCTGTACACCGAACAGGTCGAGCCGGTGTTCAACACCGTGGCCGGGGTGGCGCGCACGGCGCTGGTCGGTGTCGGCGCCCCGGGTGCACAGGTGCCGGTGCTGTGCGTGGAACTGCAGCGTGGCCAGGCAGACAGCCCGGCGCTGCAGGAAGCGCTGCGTGCGCATGCCGCAGCGCGCACGCCTGAGGCCGGCCTGCAGCACTTCCTGGTGCATCCGGCGTTCCCCGTCGATATCCGTCACAACGCCAAGATCGGCCGCGAGAAGCTCGCCGTCTGGGCCAGCGCCGAACTGGAGAAGCGCGCATGAAGATCCTGGTCACCGGTGGTGGTGGTTTCCTTGGCCAGGCGCTGTGCCGCGGGCTGGTCGAACGTGGCCACCAGGTACTGGCGTTCAACCGCAGTCACTACCCGGAGCTGCAGGCGATGGGTGTGGGCCAGATCCGTGGAGATCTCGCCGACGCGCAAGCGGTGCTGCACGCGGTGGCCGGCGTCGATGCGGTGTTCCACAACGGTGCCAAGGCCGGCGCCTGGGGCAGCTATGACAGCTACCACCAGGCCAACGTGGTCGGCACCGACAATGTGATCGCCGCCTGCCGTGTGCATGGCATCAGCCGGCTGGTCTACACCTCCACGCCCAGCGTGACGCACCGTGCCACCCATCCGGTGGAAGGCCTGGGCGCCGATGAAGTGCCTTACGGCGAAGATTTCCAGGCACCGTATGCGGCGACCAAGGCGATTGCCGAACAGCGCGTGCTGGCGGCCAACGACGCCTCGCTGGCGACGGTGGCGCTGCGCCCGCGCCTGATATGGGGCCCGGGCGATCAGCAGCTGGTGCCGCGTCTGGCCGAACGTGCACGGCAGGGCCGCCTGCGTCTGGTGGGCGATGGCAACAACAAGGTGGATACCACCTACATCGACAACGCCGCGCTCGCACACTTTCTCGCTTTCGAGGCATTGGCGCCGGGGGCCGCGTGTGCGGGCAAGGCCTACTTCATTTCCAACGGTGAGCCGCTGCCGATGCGCGAGCTGGTCAACAAGCTGCTGGCCGCCGTTGGTGCGCCGACGGTGGACAAGGCGATCAGCTTCAAGGCCGCTTACCGCATCGGTGCGCTCTGCGAGCGCCTGTGGCCGCTGCTGCGCCTGCGCGGCGAGCCGCCATTGACCCGCTTCCTGGCCGAGCAGCTGTGCACGCCGCACTGGTACAGCATGGAGCCGGCACGCCGGGATTTCGGCTACGTGCCGCAGGTCAGCGTCGAAGAAGGGCTGCGCAGGCTGAAGGCTTCATCTGCTGCATAGATCGCCGTCACTGGCTGCACACCGCCAGATCGGGAGGATGGACCCACGCCATCCAACGGCCCGGACATCTGCGAGGAGCGCCATGCTGCATTACGCCGTCATCTTTTTCGTCATCGCCATCATCGCCGCCGTGCTCGGCTTCTCCGGCATTGCCGGCGCTGCCAGCAACATTGCCTGGATCCTGTTCGTTGTGTTCCTGGTACTGGCAGTGATCTCGATGTTCCGCAAGCGCGGGTAGAAGACCGCAGGGTAGTGCCGGCCGCTGGCCGGCACGCCCTCTTTGTAGCGTCGAGCATGGCTCGACGCTACACACAGCGCCGCTACACGGCGCTGTGCAATCCGCGATCGGCTTCATGGCGCTCCAGCGCCAGTTCGATCAGCCGCGTGATCAGCGTCGTGTAGTCCACACCGCTGGCGCCCCACAGCTTCGGGTACATGCTGATGCGGGTGAAGCCCGGCAGCGTGTTGACCTCGTTGATGACGATGTCACCGTCTGTGGTGAGGAACACATCCACGCGCGCCATGCCCGCACACTCCAGCGCCTGGTAGGCCCGCAGCGCGGTCTGCTGGATGCGCGCCTGGGTTGCAGCATCGATATCCGCCGGCACCACCACCTCGGCGCCGTCGGCGTTGATGTACTTGGTGTCGTAGGCGTAGAACTCGTCGTGCACCACCACTTCCCCACACAGGCTGGCCTGAGGATGTTCGTTGCCCAGCACCGCGCACTCGATCTCGCGACCGACCACCGCCGATTCCACCAGCACCTTGTGGTCGTAGCGCAGCGCCAATGCCAGCGCCTCGGCGAAGCCCGCTGCATCCTTGACCTTGCTCACCCCCACCGACGAACCCTGGTTGGCCGGCTTCACGAACAACGGCAGGCCGAGCTGCGCGATCACCGCATCGACATCGACTGCCGCCGCCTGATGGCGACGGATGCACAGCCACGGTGCCACCTGCAGCCCGGCGTCGCGCAGCAGGCGCTTGGTCACATCCTTGTCCATCGCCACCGCCGAGCCCAGTACCGGTGAACCGACGAAGGGCAGGTTGGCCATGCGCAGCAGCCCCTGCAGCGCACCGTCCTCGCCCAGCGGCCCGTGCACGATCGGCAGCACCACATCGATCTGGCCGAGCGCGCTGGCCGCATCGGACGGCTGCAGCTGCGCCTGCTCGGCGCCCGGGCGCACCGCCAGCGACGTACCGGACCGATGCAGGGCGATGCGCGACGGATCATCGGCATTGATCAGGAAGGCATCCGGCTGGCTCAGATGCCACTGGCCCTGCTTGTCGATACCGACCATCACCGGCTCGAAGCGCTCGCGATCGAGCGCATCGAGGATGTTCTTCGCCGACTGCAGCGAAACTTCGTGCTCGGAAGACTTGCCACCGAAGATGATGCCGACCCGGGTCCGTGCCATGGTGTTGCGATGTCCTGTGCATTGCGTGGCCTCATAGCATGAACCTTCATCGGCCCTCCGCGTGAGGCACAGATGAACCAGAAATCCATCCACGCATGGCGATCTGCCGTGTCGACCAAGGTCGACACCCACCAACAGCAGCAGGAACCTGTCGAAGGCGGGGTGGGTCCGGTTGCGG
>NZ_VMBJ01000086.1:0-5576 GCF_010608305.1 Stenotrophomonas sp. AS012628
TGCGCTCGCCGGGCATGGCCCGGCGCTACCGGTGGGTGCGGACCGTTGGTCCGCACGCCTTGCCCTGCATTCACAATTTGCTACACCGGCCCCGCTAGGCTGGTTTTCCACCGAGCGCGGCCGGGTGACAAACCCGGCAACTTTCGGCACTGTCGTGGTGTCTGAACACCACGCAGTCTCCCCCTTGGCAAGGCGCCTTCGAGCACGTCAATGAAATTCAAAGCCCCCGCATTCCTGATGGCCCTGGCGCTGGTTGCGCCGCTGGCGCTGGCGGCCAAGGCCGACTCGCCGGCATTGCCCGCCGCGGCAACCGCCGATCAGGTGACCACCTCCAAGCTGGTGTACGGCCTGTTGTCCGACAGCCGTTACGCCTACCGCCCGCGCGCGCTGGACGAGGCCACCTCCAAGGACGTGTTCAAGCGCTACCTGGAGACGCTGGACGGCGGCAAGCAGTACTTCACCCAGGCCGACGTGGCGCGCTTCGCGCCGTTCGAAGCCAACATCTCCTCGGCCATCCGTGGCGGCGAGCTGGAGCCGGCGTTCCAGGTGTTCGCGGTCTACAAGCAGCGCGTCGGCGAACGTGTGGCCTATGCGCGCAAGCTGCTCAAGCAGGAGCCGGACTTCACCACCGACGAGCGCTTCGAATACGACCGCAAGAAGGTGCCGTGGGCGGCCAGCAGCGCCGAACTGGATGAGCTGTGGCGCAAGTCGGTGAAGAACGACTGGCTGCGCCTGAAGCTGGCCGGCAAGAAGCCGGACGACATCCGCAAGACGCTGGACAAACGCTACGCGACGCTGGAGAAGTCGGTCAATGAACTGAAGGGCGAAGACGTCTTCCAGTTCTTCATGAATTCGTACACCAGCGCGGTCGATCCGCACACCGATTACTTCACCCCGCGCACCGCCGAGAACTTCAACCAGGCGATGTCGCTGTCGCTGGAAGGCATCGGTGCGCAGCTGCAGCGCCAGGACGACGTGGTGGTGATCCGCGAGATCATCGCCGGTGGTCCGGCTGCGGTGGACGGCACGCTGAAGCCGGGTGACCGTATCGTCGGCGTCGGCCAGGGCAAGTCCGGCCTGGTCGAGGACGTGATCGGCTGGCGCATCGACGATGTCGTGGCCAAGATCCGTGGCGCCAAGGACACCCAGGTCAAGCTGGAATTCATTCCGGCCGCTGAAGGTGCCGACGGCAAGCACCACACCCTGGTGCTGACCCGCCAGAAGGTGCGCCTGGCCGAACAGGCTGCCAAGGGCGAGACCATGACCATTCCGGCCGCCAACGGCGAGCCGGCACGCAAGGTCGGTGTGATCAAGCTGCCGACCTTCTACCAGGACTTCGAAGGCCGTCGCCGCAATGCGGCCGATTACGCTTCGGCCACCCGCGACGTGGCCAAGCTGCTGGCCGGCTTCAAGAACGACAAGCTGGATGGCGTGGTGCTGGATCTGCGCAACAACGGCGGTGGTTCGCTGGACGAAGCCATTGAACTGACCGGCCTGTTCATCGAGCAGGGCCCGGTGGTGCAGGTGCGCGAGTCCGGTGGCCGCGTCACCGTCAACAGCGACCGCAACCAGGGCGTGGCATGGGATGGCCCGCTGGCGGTGCTGATCAACCGCGGCTCGGCCTCGGCCTCGGAGATCTTCGCCGGTGCCATCCAGGATTACGGCCGTGGCCTTGTGATCGGTGAGACCAGCTTCGGCAAGGGCACGGTGCAGAACATCGTCGACCTCGACCGTTGGCCGAGTGGTGAGACCCAGCGCTTCGGTCAGGTCAAGCTGACCATCGCCCAGTTCTTCCGCATCAGCGGCAGCAGCACCCAGCACAAGGGTGTGGTGCCGGACCTGGCCTTCCCGGCCAGCGTCGATGCCACCGAGTTCGGCGAGAGCACCTACGACAACGCGCTGCCGTGGACCCGCATCGCTGCCGTGCCGCACACCCAGTACGGCAACTTCGCGCCGCTGCTGCCGAAGCTGGAAACCCGCCATGACGCGCGCATTGCCGCCGACAAGGAATTCCAGTGGTGGAACGAGGACGTGCAGCAGTTCCGCACCGAGGCCGCGAAGAAGTACATCTCGCTCAACGAGGCCACCCGCCGCGCCGAGCGTGAGCGCCAGGACACCCAGCGCAAGGAGCGCCAGGCAATGCGCAAGGAACTGGGCCTGGCCCTGGACCCGCTGGCCGATGACAGCAACGACGACGGCCTGACGGGCAACGAGCGCGACATCGTCAAGGATGCCGCACGCGAGAAGGCTGCTGAGAAGCGTCCTGACCCGCTGCTGCGCGAGTCGGCCTCGATCCTGGCCGATGCGGTGAACCTGCTGGCCAGCGACCGCCCGCTGTCGGCGCAGGTGCTGCCGCAGTCCACCGGCGCCGGTCGCTGGGCGGACTGAGCCGGCGACGGCATGCGATACCGCAGGGGGCCGGCATTGCCGGCCCCTTTTCGTTTGGGTGCCTCCGTCCCGGTAGCGCCGGGCCATGCCCGGCGAGCCACATGCCACAAACGACTTAATCCCCTCCGTCCCTTTTTTGTGCATGAACAGGCAGCAACGGGGTGGCGCGGTCATGCCGGTTTCGACCCGCCGCACACGGCCGCAGGACTACCCTTGGCGGTACCGTCCTCGCAGGAGTACCCATGCGGGCCTCCCGTCTTTCCAGTGCTGTTGTGGCGCTTGGCAGCGCCCTGATCCTGTCGGCCTGTGGTGGCCGCACCGCCGACAGTACCCTGCTGCGCGAATCCTTCGACTCCGGCGACACGTTCTCGCGTACCGTCGATGGCCGCCCGGGCGAAGCCTGTGAAGCCGCGCGACGCACCCTGCTCAGCCAGGGCTATGCCATCGCCCGTGCCGATGACGCACAGGTGGAAGGCAACAAGAACTTCCAGCCGCGCGAAGACGACCATGAGCAGCTGGTGCTGCGCATCTCCTGCGCGCCGCGTGGCAACCAGACGCTGGTGTTCGTCAGTGCGGTGCAGGACCGCTATGCGCTGAAGAAGAGCCCGACCTCAGCCAGTGTCGGTGTCGGTGCGCTGGGCTCGGTATCGCTGCCGTTCGGCAGCAACGACGATTCGTTGGTGAAAGTGGCGAGCAGCACGGTCACCGACGCCGATTTCTATCGCCGCTTCTTCCAGCGCCTGCAGCAGTACCTGCCGCCGGCTGCGGGCACGCCATCACCGTTGCCGCCGCCCTCTAAAGTTCCTGAGCCCGCACCCGCCCGCACGGACCAGGGCTGAACGTGCACGGCGGGTTGATGGGCGCGGCCCTGCTGCTGGCGCCCGTGCTGGGCATGGCGGCCACAGCCGCCGACTGTACGCAGGGGCTGCTGCAGCGGCTGGGCTGGCGTTTCGATGAAGCCGCGCTCAGTGCGCCGCAGGTCCACGGCGGCGCAGTGTGTACGCGCGCGTCGCTGGCCGAGTCGCAGGCTGCCGGCGACCTGCACGTGCGCTGGCCGGCAGACATGTCTGCTACAGCGCGCCAGGCGTTGCTGCAGCAGCTGCTGGACGATCCGGCCACGGTCTGCGCCTATGCGTTCGAGCTGGGTGCAGCCACGCAACGTGCCGCTACTGCATTGCAGGGCAATCCAGAATTCCGCTTTTCCGGCCCGCAGCTGGGCTGGATCGGCTTCGGCCTGCAGGGGCCGCGCGCGCAAGGCTGGCAGCGCACGCGAAGTTTCGGCCGTGGTTTCGTGCCCACTGCGAGCAACAGCCAGGCGCTGCAGGCGTTCTACAGCGGCAATGTGCGCGCCGAATGCGGAGTCGGCCGCCAGGTCGCGCAGCTGTCCGCCCAGCGCGAGCTGTATGGCGATGCTGCATTCGACGCCGAATTTGCCGCAGAGGAGCTGTCGATCGGCACGTTCCTCGCCCTGCACGGTACCGACAGCATTCTGCTCGGCGCTCATTCCGGCGATTTCTTCGCCGATGGCAAGGCGGTGCGCACCTCGGCGATGGGGCGACAGGCGTTCGTGGGCGTGCCCGGTTTCATCGAACATGTGTACGACAAGGGCACGTTGGACGACCTGAGCAACCAGGCCGAGAACTTCGTGGTGGTTGACGTGGGCGCGGACGCTGCGCAGGCCCTGGCCACCCACGGCGGCCTGGCCTGGTACGACCAGCGCAATGTCGAACTATGGAAACTCGCGCAGGACATCCCGCGGATCGGCCAGCGCTACTTCGAGCGCCTGCTGTTCGAGCGCGATCCGGACCTTCGTGCACGGCTGGAACCGCGCTACCACGCCACGCTGGCACGCATGGACCAGCTGCTGGACGATCCGTTCTACCAGCAGTTCGTGATCTATGTGCACCCACGCGGTATACGTCCCATCGGCTACCACGTCGCCCGCCTGCTTGATCGCAACCCACGAACGCCGTTTTCGATCGACCTGGCGGTGCACAATCTGCATACCACGCTCTACCGGCGTTGGCGCGAGGCGCAGCTGCGCCACTGCGCGGCTACCGGCAGGCCAGGCAGCCTGACCCTAGACCCCAACTGAAGGTGAAACAATGGACATTGCAATGATCGGCCTCGGCCGCATGGGCGCCAACATGGCCCAGCGCCTGCATCGCGGCGGCCACCGCGTGGTTGGCTACGACCCGGGCGAAGGCGCCCGCCAGCGCGCCGCCGAGGCCGGCCTGGAAGTGGTCGATTCGCTGGCAGCTGCCGTGGCGGCGCTGCCGGTACCGCGCGTGGTGTGGCTGATGGTGCCGGCCGGCGAAACCGTCGACCAGACGCTGGGCCAGCTGACCCCGCACCTGGCCGAAGGTGACATCGTGATCGACGGCGGCAACTCCAACTACCAGGACTCGATCCGCCGCGCCAAGACGCTGGCCGAGGATGACCTGGGCTACGTCGACTGCGGCACCAGCGGTGGCGTGTGGGGCCTGCAGGAAGGCTACAGCCTGATGGTCGGTGGCGAAGCCTCGGTGGTGGAGCAGATCGCACCGCTGCTGCGCACGCTGGCACCGGCCGAAGATCGCGGCTGGGCACGTGTCGGCCCGTCCGGCGCTGGCCACTTCACCAAGATGGTCCACAACGGCATCGAATACGGAATGATGCAGGCCTACGCCGAAGGCTTCGCGCTGATGGAGCGCAAGCAGGAGATGGAGCTGGACCTGGCCCAGGTGGCCGAGGTGTGGCGCCACGGCAGCGTGGTGCGCTCGTGGCTGCTGGACCTGAGCACCGAAGCCCTCAAGCGCAATCCGTCGCTGGATGGCATCGCGCCGTACGTGGAGGATTCTGGTGAAGGCCGCTGGACCGTGGCCGAAGCGATCGCACTGGATGTGCCGGCACCGGTGATCACCTTGTCGCTGCTGGAACGCCTGCGCTCGCGTGAATCCAATTCGTTCACCGACCGCCTGCTGTCGGCGATGCGCAATGAATTCGGCGGCCACGCCATCAAGAAGTCGTAAGCCTTGCTGGGGTCGGAGCCCTTTCCGCAGGAAAGGGCTCCGACCCCATGAGGCCACACGAGCGCATTCCGATCATTTCCACGCCATCCACGCATGGCGTGGATCTACTGTGCCGACCAACGGTCGGCACCCACCAACAGCCGCGGGAAACTGTCGAAGGCGGGGTGGGTCCGGTTG